>JAJQEA010000038.1 GCA_021201905.1 Clostridia bacterium | reverse complement strand
CCCAACCAGCACCCTCTGAAATTCAACCAGCAATCCATCGAGCCGGACCGCCAACCCTGCGGCATAAAGGACAGTAAGGCAGCAGAAACAGAAGCAGCCCGTCTAAAGGGGCAGGAAACACGGCGCAGGAATTATGAAAAGAGAATGGAGAAGCAGCGTCTTGCGGCCCTTGCGGCAGAGGAGCAGCGTTTGAAGCAGCAAAAGCGGGATGAAGGGTTTATGAGAGAGGCGCTTCGCCAGGCTAAAAAGGCGGCCGCCATTGGGGACGTGCCCATCGGATGCGTGATTGTCTGCGGGGACAGGATTATAGCCAGGGGATATAACCGGCGCAACGCGGATAAGAGTGTGCTGTCCCATGCTGAAATTATTTCCATTAAAAAGGCGTGCAAAAAGGTGGGAGACTGGCGTTTGGAGGATTGCACCATGTATGTGACACTGGAGCCATGCCCCATGTGCGCCGGAGCGATTGTACAGGCGCGTATACCCAGGATTGCGGTGGGATGCATGAATCCCAAGGCCGGCTGCGCAGGGTCCGTGCTGGATATGCTCCATGTGCAGGGATTTAATCATCAGGCAGAGGTGGTGGAGGGGGTGTTGGAACAGGAATGTTCAAAACTGATGTCGGATTTCTTCCAGAACCTGCGTGAACGCAAAAAGAAGTAGTGTGTTGTGCAATATGTATATATAATTCAAATATAACACAACAATATAACATATTATTGACAATAAGCCCCATATATGGTAAGGCTAATCTAACAAACTTGAACAAAAACATCATGAGAGTGAGCAGAATGAACAGTAAAATACAGCGTACATCTCTTCAATCAGAGATAATCCGATATATACAGAATTACATCCAGGAAAATGGCTTAAAGCCAGGTGACCGCCTCCCCTCGCAGGAAAAGCTGATAGAGATGATGGGGGTCAGCAGGACCTCCCTCAGGGAAGCCATGAAGACCCTGGAAGCCAGGAACGTACTGGAAGCCAAGAACGGCAAGGGCATCTATGCGGGAAGCCAGGAGGTCAATGACCTTTTGAGACTGATTGATTTTGCCAAGGAGAAGGAGCTTCTCCTGGACACCCTGGAGGTACGCAAGATATTAGAGCGGGAGATACTCCGCATGGTGATCCACTCCGCTACCCAGGAGGAGTTAGAAGAACTGGGAGCCATAACCAGGGTGCTGATGGCAAAATTCCGCCGGGGAGAGCAGCAGACCGCAGAGGATAAGAAGTTCCACTATACCATCTACCGCCTGTCCCACAACCAGGTTATGTACCAGCTGATTCTGTCCATCAGCGGCGTTATGGATAAGTTCTGGGAATTTCCCTTGAACATGGAGGACCCGTTTCTGGAAAGCCTTCCTCTTCATGAGGAGCTTTATAATGCCATCTGCGAAAAGAATGTCAAAAAAAGCCCAGGCGATCAATGAAAAGCTTTTGGATGCTGTGTACAGGGATATCCGCAATCAACGCTAGTATTTTATAATTATATCCTAACCTATATTATAGCATATAGCATATAGGATTGTATATTATTTACAAATAACCAGGGAGGAGAGAGGTAATGATATGACAAATCAGAATGAGTACCTAAAAAGTACAAAGCTAATCACGGCCCACTATGGGGAAGAGTACGAGCATTATTACAATGCTATCGTTCCCCCGGTATTCATGAATTCGCTCAATGTATTTGAGACCCTTGACGATTACTATGACTTTGACCGTACAGACAAGCACAAATATTGCTACGGGAGGGTGCAGAATCCTACGGTACGTATACTGGAGGACAAGATAGGGGCTCTGGAGCACGGCGTGGGTGCCCTGGCTTTTGCATCCGGTATGGCGGCTGCCACCACGGCAGTCCTGACAGCCTGCAAGGCAGGCAGCCATGTGGTATGCCTTCACAATGCATACGGGCCCTTAAAGGACTTCCTCAGCAAATACTGCAGGGAACATTTGGATATTACTCTCACATATGTGACCGGCGATACGGTGGAGGAATTTGAGGCGGCTGTGACAGATGCCACGGACCTGATTGTGTTGGAGAGCCCGTCTTCTGTGGTGTTCTCCCTTCAGGACATACGGGCCGTGTCCCGGATCGCCAGGGAATACCAGGCGCTGGTCTACATAGATAATACGTTCTGCACCCCGATTTATCAGCAGCCCCTGGATATGGGGGCGGATATTGTGATGCATACCACATCCAAGTACATTGGAGGACACAGCGATATCATCGGAAGCATGCTGGCGGTAAAGGACGGGGAACTCTTGAAAAAGTTGACTGCCAACAGGGAGCTTTTGGGAGGAATCGCGGGTCCTATGGAGGCATGGCTTATGATAAGGGGCCTGCGGACCATGGAGGTCAGGCTGGCGGCCCACCAGGCCGCGGCCATGGAGGTGGCTAAATTCCTGGAGGCCCATCCCAAGGTACGCCGTGTCAATTACCCCGGACTTCCCTCTCATCCCCAGTATGAGCTGATGAAGCAGCAGCAGACCGGCAACACCGGACTGATGAGCTTTGAGATTCATGGAACCACGGAGGACGCGGTAAAGGTGGCGGAGAGCCTTAAGATATTCAAGATAGGCGTGTCATGGGGCGGGTTTGAGAGCCTTGTGTTCCTGCCTCACGCCAGACTGGACGAGGAGACATGCCGGGTGCTGGGGGGCAGCGCAGAATGTTATCCGCATCCACTGCGGACTGGAAGGTACAGAGGCCTTGATTTCAGATTTGGAATCAGCTCTTGCTAAGATATAGAAGCATAGAGGAACAGCAACAAAAAGCAGTGAAAATCAAGCAGTAAAAAGGAGGAGAACAGATGAAGAAAAAACAATTAGCGGCAATGGCATTGGCGGCAGTGATGCTGACAGGATGCGGAGGCGGAGGCGCTGCTCCGGAAGCCACAAAGGCAGCAGACGGCGGAGCTGCCACCACGGCGGCAGACGCAGGCGGAAAAGACGGAGGCGGCCAGAAAGAGGCGTCCGGTGAAGCCGTCACCATCACCCTGGTGGAATCCCTTACCAGCCCTGAGAGGACGGCTGTCCTGAGGGAAATTGCGGACAAATATCAGGCTGAGCACTCAAATATTACCATTGACATCATTTCCCCGCCTCTGGAGAATGCGGATGCCAAGATTACCCAGATGCTCATGAACGGCAGCGGAGCTGATATCGTGGAGGTGCGTGATTCCACTGTGACCCAGTACGCCACCAATGAGTGGATTGCCGATCTTCAGAAGTACATTGATGCGTGGGATGAGAAGGACACCCTGACAGACTCGGCCGACGAGGTAATTCATTATCTCAAGGGAGGCGCTTATCTGATTCCTTACGGATTCTATCAGAGAGGCCTGTTCTACCACGCGGACTGGTTTGAGGAGAAAGGGCTTGACCAGCCGGAGACATGGCAGGATATCTACGATGCAGGCCTGGCCATTACAGATCCCGCTAACAGCAGGTTCGGCTACTCCTTCCGCGGCGGCCCCAGCGGCTACCAGTATGCGGATACCATTTACTGGAGCTGGATTGGTACGGATAAGGTGGCGGATCCCAACGCGGCTTATTTCTTAAAGGATGGGGACGGCGCCACGATCTTTACCCTGCCGGAGGTAAAGGAGGCACTGCATTTCTACAAAGACCTGTTTAAGAACACCTGCCCCACTGACTCCATCGCGTGGGGATTCTCCGAGATGGTTCAGGGCTTTGTGGGCGGCACCACAGCCATGCTGATTCAGGATCCGGAAGTAATCGCCACCTGTTCCGCCGACATGCAGGATGACCAGTGGGCGCTGGTTCCGTTCCCCAAGGGACCGTCCGGCCAGGCGGTATTCCCCAACGGATTCGCGGGCTGGGGCATGACATCCTTTACAGAGCATCCGGATGAGACTGCGGATTTCCTGCTGTACTTATCCAATTCCGAGAATAATACCTACTTTGCAAAGAACTACTCCACAATCCCGATTCACAACAACGCTGCCGAGAAGGACACCTATTTCTCCGAGGGACGTTTCGCAATGTATATGGATATGGCAAAGGAACCGGACGTATACCGCCATGCGGCATATCCGCAGATGTACGAGGCATTTGCAACCTACAAGACAGAGGTTGATACCATGTATCAGAAATACCTGACCGATGAAATCACGGATGATGAGCTGTTACAGTGGTTAGACGAGTTCTGGACCCAGGCTTACAAGGATGAGGGCCAGAAGTGGTAAGGACGGATTGACCGAAAAACGTATGAAACACAATCAGTAAGGACCGGAGGGTGCCGGGAGCGGGGGACCTGCTCCCGGCACTTCCGGATATAGAGCTGTGCGCGCCGTGCCGGGGAAGCCGGCACACGCAGCCGGCAAGGAGGGGATGGCATGAAACAAACGTCGAAATTAAAAATGAGGAGAGCCCGGTTCATCTTTATTATGGTTCTTCCTGCCATACTGTTTCCCATGGTATTTACCTACTATCCGATGATAAAGGGGTCCCTGATGGCATTTCAGAGCTACAACCTGATGAATGTCAAGAATATCAAGTGGGTGGGGCTGGAAAATTTCAGCAAGCTGTTTGCCCACAACACCAGCAATACCTTCTATTCCACCATGCTCAACACGGTTAAATGGGTGGAAATCTCCCTGTTTGTCCAGTTTACAGTGGGATTTGCCATGGCGTTGCTTCTGAAGAAAAAATTCAAGGGATCCAGCCTTTACCAGGGTCTGATTTTCTTCCCCTGGGCTGTTTCGGGATTTATTATCGGCATCATGTGGCGCTGGATGTTCAACGGAACCTCAGGCGTCATCAATGACCTGCTTATGAGGATACATTTAATCAGCCAGCCCGTGGGATGGCTGGCCAGCAAGAACACGGCCCTTTATTCCTGCATCATAGCCAATATATGGTATGGGATACCATTTTTACCATTATGATAACGGCAGCCTTAAGGGGTGTGTCGGAAGACCTGTACGAAGCCGCGGATGTGGACGGCGCCAGCCCGTACCAGAAGTTTACCAACATCACAGTGCCCTGTATTCGTTCCGTGCTGCTTCTGACGGTTCTGCTGCGGGTTATCTGGATATTCAATTTCCCGGATTTAATTTACTCCATGACACAGGGCGGGCCTGCGGGGTCCTCCAACATCATTACGTCCTACATGATGCAGTTGGTCCAGAGCCTGGATTACGGCCTGGCGTCAGCAGTGGGCGTGCTGTGTATCCTGTTCCTCATTGTATTTGCGGCCATTTATCTGGTTGCCACCAAGTATACGGACGAGGAGGCATGATATCATGACAATGAAAAATAAGAGAAGGCTTAAAAGCCTGTTAAAATATTTTATACTGGCATGTTTCCTTGTGCTGACCATGTTTCCCTTTGTGTGGATGCTTCTCACATCCCTAAAGGGGTCCCAGGGGGAAATCTATGCGTTTCCAGTCCGGTATCTGCCCAATCCGGCATCCGCTGTCAACTATGTGGCCATGCTGTGGAAGGGTAATTTCGGCCGGTATATGCTGAATTCCTTTTTCTCCTCAGCGGTGGCAGCCACCTACGCGGTGTTCATTGCCATACTGGCCAGCTATGTCATAAGCAGGTTCCACTTCCGGTTTAAGAACGTGCTTCTGCTGTTTTTCCTGGTAACGCAGATGATTCCCATGTTCATCATGCTGGCGCCGTTATACCAGCTCCTGGCAAAGGCGAAGATGCTGAACGACCTGCGCAGCCTGGCCATGCTCTACACAAATATGATGATTCCCTTCTCCGTGGTGACATTGTGCGGCTTTTTTGACAGCGTGCCGAAATCCCTGGAGGAGGCTGCCTGGATAGACGGATGCGGCTATTTCAAGGCATTGTTTAAGGTGGTGGTGCCGGTCATCATGCCCGGCATAGCAGCTACGTTTATATTTGCATTTATCAACTCATGGAATGAACTTTTCATGGCAGTCATGTTTATAGATGTGGACAAGTTCAAAACCATACCGGTGGGACTTAACGGCCTGATTCTTAAATATGATATTAAATGGGGCGAGATGGCGGCAGGAACCATCATGTCCCTGGTACCTACCATGTGTCTATTTGCCTTTGCCCAGAAATATATGATAGAAGGGCTTACGGCGGGTTCGATTAAAGGTTAAGCGTGCTGTCCTGCACAGGAAGCGGCCGGGGCCGGCGGACAGATATTAAATTTGTCCGCCGGTCCTGGCTTTTTCTGTGGTAAAATAAGGACATATATGATTCGGGCCGGGATAAGGAGGAAGAGGATGAGCATATTATTTGAACTGGAACGGATGGAGCGTCTGGCGGATGATCTGGACCAGCTTCGCAGGCCGGTGAGGATTCCGGTCAGCCGTTATAAGCAGATGGAGGGAAAGGAAAACGGCAGTCCCTGGTGCGGCACACAGGATTGGGAGGACTGTGCCATAGAGGAGCCATGGGGATGCCTGGACAGCCACAGGTGGTACAGGACAACGGTTGAGATACCCCCGCGTCTGGACGGGGCCCATGTGGAATTCCTGATTACCACGGGAAGGGAAGGGCAGTGGGATGCCACCAATCCCCAAATGCTGTTTTATCTGAACGGAAAAATTGTCCAGGGAGTGGATGTGAACCACAGGGAAATTTTAATAAGTCCCAGGGCCAAAGCAGGGGAGCAGTACGAAGTTGCCATACTGGCCTACAGCGGCAGTGTGCCCGGGGACCTGATAATCCGTACGGAGCTGGTTCAGGTGGACGATGCTGTGGAAAAGGCTTACTACGATTTTCTGGTGCCGGTCCAGGCAGCCAGGCTTTTGAAAAAGCCGGATGAGGAAAATTACAGACGGATTCTGGTAAAGCTGGGGCCTGCGGCCGACGTCCTGGATTTGAGGGAGCCGTATTCATCCCGGTTCTACCGGTCCATAGAGGAGATGGAGAAAATCGTGGAAAAGGAATTCTACGAAAATGTGAACGCCTCCTCCCCTGTGGTAAGCGCAATCGGCCATACCCATATTGACATTGCGTGGCTGTGGACCGTGGAACAGACCAGGGAGAAGGCCGTGCGGAGCTTTTCCACGGTATTGGAGCTGATGGACCGGTACCCGGATTATAAGTTCATGTCCAGCCAGCCCATTCTGTACCAATTTGTAAAGGAGCAGGAACCGGAACTCTATGAGCGCATCCAGGAACGGGTGAGGGAAGGCCGCTGGGAGACAGACGGAGCCATGTGGCTGGAGTCGGACTGCAACCTGCCCGCGGGGGAATCCCTGGTATGCCAGATCATCAAGGGCGAGCAGTTCTTCCGGGAGGAATTCGGCATTCCCAGCAGGTGTCTGTGGCTGCCGGATGTATTCGGTTATTCCGCCGCCATACCCCAGATACTGAAAAAGTGCGGCATACCCTATTTCCTCACAACTAAGATTGCCTGGAACCAGTTTAACCAGCTGCCCAATGATACCTTTATGTGGAAGGGAATCGACGGCAGCAGAGTATTCGTATTCATGCCTACTGCCTGTGACTTTGATAAGACCCTGGGGTTAAATGTGTCATTTACCGACACCAGGAACACCACCACATACACGGGTATTGTCAATCCCAACATGACGCTGGGAACCTTCAAACGGTTCCAGAACAGGGACCTGACAGAGGACACGCTAATGCTCTTTGGGTTTGGCGACGGAGGAGGCGGCCCAACAAAGGAGATGTTGGAGGAGGCAAAGCGCCTCCGGTACGGCCTTCCGGGCATTCCCAGACTGGTCCAGGAAAATGAAAGGACATTTTTTGACCGGATTCATCACGACATTGCGTCCAAGCCAGGCATGCCGGTGTGGGATGGGGAACTTTATTTTGAGTACCACAGGGGAACGCTGACCTCCATGGGAAAAAACAAGCGCTATAACCGGAAAAGCGAGCAGATGTACGAACAGCTGGAGACACTGGGAGTCATGGCGGAGCTTAAGGGCCTGTCATATCCGGCCGGCGTCATAAAAAAGGGATGGGACATCATCCTGTTAAACCAGTTCCATGATATTATTCCGGGAAGCGCCATCGGACCTGTCTATGACCAGACAGACCGGGAATATGAGGAAATACTCAAATCCGGCGCAGAGACAGCCCTTCATTTGGCAGAAGGCCTGGGTGAGCGGATCTGCGGACAGAGTGAGGATACTGGTACGGAAAAGCCGGGAGAGCAAAAGGTTATCATAATCAACACACAGGGATATGAGCGGGAGGATACGGTAACGGTGTCCGGCGTGGCCCGGGGAGCGGCGGATTTTGCCTGCGACTGCCTGGGACACAGGTTCCCGGTCCAGTATACAGGGGAGGACACACTTATTTTCCACGCAAAGGGAATTCCTTCCTGCGGATTCGCCGTGTACAGCCTTATGGGGGCAGAGGACAGGGTGAAACAGGGAACGTCCGGGCCTGCTGCAGAACCCTCCGGATTTGCCGCAAAATGCCCCGGTCCATGGTCCGGTTTCTTTGAAAATGACTGGTACAGGGCTGAATTTAATGACAAGATGGAGCTTGTCTCACTGGTTGAGAAGGGGACGGGATGCCAGCTGTTAAAAGAAGGGCGTGTGGGAAACCAGCTCCTGGCCTTTGAGGACCGCCCCATGAACTGGGACAATTGGGATGTGGACATGTATTACCAGAGAAAGCCATACCATGCCGACCTTGTGACGGCGCCGGTTTTAAAGAAATGGGGACCAGTCCGGACGGTTGTTTCTGTCTCTCACCGGTTTGCGGACTCCCTTGTGGAGCAGGATATTGTGTTCTACCCCAATCTGCCCAGAATCGATTTTGTGACCCGGGCTGACTGGAGAGACCATCATGTTTTGCTGAGGGTTTATTTCCCGGCCCAGATTAACGCTACCAAGGCCGCCTATGAGATACAGTTCGGCAATGTGGAGCGGGAGACCACCAGCAACCACAGCTGGGACACGGCCAAATTTGAAGTGTGCGCCCATAAATGGGCCGACCTGTCGGAAAATGGCCTGGGACTCAGCCTGCTTAACGACTGTAAGTACGGACACAGCATCAGGGATGGGGAAATGGGGCTGACCCTGATTAAGTCAGGGACCTATCCCAATGAGAACGCGGATATTGGCATTCATGAATTTACCTATTCCATCTATCCGCACAAGGGAAGGTGGCAGGAGGCCAGGACCGTGGAAATGGCCTATGACCTGAATTCGCCCCTGGTATCCGCGCTGGTGCCCGTCAAAGGAACGGGCGGATGCTGGAGCATGGTATCTGTGGACCAGCCGTGCTGCTTTGTGGAAATGATGAAAAAGGCGGAGGATGGGAACGGATATATCCTGCGTATCTATGAAAACCGTAATACAAGGACGCCCATGACGGTAAACCTTGGATTTGAAATTTCCCATGTGGAGGAATGTGATTTGCTGGAAAGGACCCTGAGTACCCTTGAGACAGACGGACACAGATTTGAGGATTTCATAAAGCCATATGAGATTAAGACATACCGCCTCATCCCCGCCGGCGTGTAACGCCCGGCGCATCAGGAAGCGGAATATAAGGGAGGATTTACATGGAAGAACAGAGGGCATGGTGGAAGGAATGCGTGGTGTACCAGATTTACCCCAGAAGCTTCCAGGACAGCAATGGGGACGGTATCGGTGACCTGAACGGAATCAGAAGCCGTCTGGATTACCTTAAGGACCTGGGAATTGATGTAATATGGCTCTCCCCGGTGTATCAGTTGCCGGGGGATGACAATGGTTATGATATCAGCGATTATAAGGCAGTCATGGATGTGTTTGGCACCATGGAGGACTTTGACAGGCTTCTGGCAGAGATACATCAAAAGGGAATGAAGCTGGTGATGGACCTGGTTGTGAACCATACATCGGACGAACATGCCTGGTTCGCGGAGAGCCGCCGTTCTCCTGACAATCCATACAGGGATTACTATATATGGAAGGAACCTGTCAACGGGGGCCCACCTAATAACTGGGCCTCCCGCTTCCGGGGGCCGGCCTGGGAATATGATGAAAGGACCGGCATGTATTACCTTCATATTTACTCCAGGAAGCAGCCTGACCTGAACTGGGAAAATCCCCGGGTGCGGCGGGAAATATACGATATGATGGCCTGGTGGGGAGACAAGGGCATTGACGGTTTCAGGATGGATGTGATATCCATGCTGTCCAAGGACCAGCGCTTTCCCGACGGGGTGTTAAAAGAAGGAAACCCCTATGGTGACGGCCTGCCCTATTATGCCAACGGCCCCAGGATACATGAGTTTTTGCAGGAGATGAACCGGGAAGTCCTGTCCCGGTTTGACTGGATGAGCGTGGGGGAGGGCGTTGGCGTGGGAACAGGGGAGGCGGTGCAGTATGCGGGATATGACTCCCATGAGCTGAACATGATGTTCCACTTTGAACATGTGGAACTGAATCCCGGGCCCTTTGGAAAATGGAATGACAACCCAATCTGCCTGAGAGATTTGAAGGAAGTGCTGAGCCGGTGGCAGACAGAACTGGAGGGCAAAGCCTGGAACAGCCTGTTCTGGGAGAATCACGATTATCCCAGGGCGGTGTCCCGCTTCGGCAATGACAGCCCGGAGTTCTGGGAGCTGTCTGCCAAAATGCTGGCGGTCTGTCTCTATATGATGAAGGGGACGCCCTATATCTATCAGGGACAGGAATTGGGAATGACGAATTTCCGGGGCAGGACCATAGAGGATTTCCAGGATATAGAAATCCATAATGTATACCGTGAGATGGTGGGAAGCGGACGCGTTTCCCATGAGGAGATGATACGCTACATCAACCATATGGGACGGGACAATGCCAGGACGCCCATGCAGTGGGATGATACGGCGCAGGCAGGATTTACAGAGGGGACGCCCTGGCTGGGGGTAAATCCCAACTATACCTGGTTCAACGCAAGGGAGCAGGCCGGACGCGGTGATTCCGTCCTTTCCTTCTATAAGCAGCTGATAAAGCTAAGGCATACCATGGACATCCTTGTTTATGGCGCCTACCGGCTGCTGTTGGAGGAAAGCGAGACCATTTTTGCATATGAGAGATCTCTGGGGGAGGAACGTCTGACTGTCCTGTGCAATTTTACGGACCAGACACAGCCATGGGGGATTTCCTACCGGGACCTGGGGACAGGGAAGGTGCTCATAGGCAATTACCCGGACCAGATGGGAGCTTCCCGGGGAAACACTCAGACCCTGGATGAGGAAGGGGAAATGGGCCTCAGACCCTATGAAGCCATTGTGCTTATGCAATAATTGCTGGAGGATTCTATATGGGTATTATATACGAAGAAAAATCAAGGCAGTTCCATCTGTACAACGATGAAATCAGTTATATCATGACATGTCTTCCCAACGGGCAGATGGGACAGCTCTACCATGGAAAGCGGATACGGCACAGGGAAAGCTTTGGCCATCTGCTGGAGTTTGCGCACAGGGATATGGCGCCCTGTGTCTATGAGGACGACACCACATTTTCACTGGAGCATATCAAGCAGGAATACCCGTCCTTTGGAACCAGGGATATGCGGTATCCGGCTTATGGGATCAGAAGGGAAAACGGAAGCAGAGTCAGTTGTTTTGTATACAAAAAACACGTTATACAAAGAGGAAAGCCGGAATTGCCGGGCCTGCCAGCCACTTATGTGGAGCAGGATGAGGAGGCGTGGACCCTGAAGCTGTATCTGGAGGACCCTGTGGCAGGTATGGAACTGGTGCTTTTCTATACAATCTATGAAAAGATGCCTGTGCTTACCCGCAGCGCCTGGTTTGTCTGCCGCGGTCCGGAGCCGGTCTGCCTGGAGCGGGCCATGAGCCTGAGCCTGGATCTGCCGGATCCCCGCTACCAGATGGTTGATTTGACCGGGGCCTGGTGCAGGGAGCGCTATGTGGACTGCCACGGACTCCACCAGGGAGTCCAGAGCATACATAGTATGAGGGGACATAGCAGCCACCAGTTCAATCCCTTCATCTGTCTGAAACGGCCTGATGCCGGGGAGGACAGGGGTGAGGTAATGGGCATCAGCCTTGTATACAGCGGCAATTTTCTGGCCCAGGCAGAGGTGGATACCATGGACACGGTCCGGGTGACCATGGGAATCCATCCAGAGGGATTTGACTGGCCCCTTTGTCCGGGAGAGGAATTCCAGACGCCGGAGGCGGTGATGGTATATTCGGGGGACGGCTTAAACCGTATGAGCCAGGTGTTCCACCAGCTCTACCGGACCAGGCTTGCCAGAGGATATTGGAGGGACAGAGAAAGGCCCATCCTGATTAATAACTGGGAAGCCACATTCATGGATTTTGACGAGGACAAGATTCTCTCCATTGCGGACAAGGCAAGGGAGCTGGGCATAGAGCTGTTTGTACTGGATGACGGGTGGTTCGGAAAGCGGGACGATGACACCACTTCCCTGGGGGACTGGTATCCGGACCTGCATAAGCTGCCCGATGGGATTACAGGGTTGGCAGGTAAAATCAGGGACATGGGGATGAAGTTCGGCCTGTGGTTCGAGCCTGAGATGGTCAGCAGGGACAGCTGCCTTTACCGCGCCCACCCGGACTGGATGCTGGGGAGTACGGACCGGCCGGTGTGCACGGGGAGACACCAATATGTGCTGGATTTTTCAAAGGACCAGGTGGTGGAATACATAGGGGACAGAATGGAGGAGATACTGGGAGACGGCGGCGTGTCTTATGCGAAGTGGGATATGAACAGGAGTATTTCCGACCTGTTTTCAGCTGGCCGGGATGCGCAGTACCAGGGAACCATGTACCACAGACAGATACTGGGGGTCTATAAGCTGTATGACAGGCTCACCAGGAGCTTTCCTCATGTTCTGTTTGAATCCTGCGCCAGTGGCGGCGCCAGATTTGACCCGGGCATCCTGTATTACGCGCCCCAGGGCTGGGTTTCCGATGACACCGACGGAGTGGAGCGCGTGAAAATCCAGTACGGCACCAGTCTGGTATATCCGCTCAGCTCCATGGGAAGCCATGTGTCCGCCATACCCAACCATCAGACACACAGGAATGTTCCGCTGGCGGCCAGGGCGGCAGCAGCCTGCTTCGGAACCTTTGGGTATGAACTGGATCTGAACTTGCTTACAGAGGAGGAACAATACCAGGTAAAGGAACAGATACGGTTTATGAAGGAGCACAGGAAGCTGATCCAGCAGGGAAGGTTCTACCGGCTTATAAGTCCCTTTGAGGGAAATGAGGCAGCCTGGATCGTGGTATCGGAAAACGCAGACAAGGCAATTGGGGCTTACTTCCGGTTTCTCCAGCCCGTGAATGCTGGTTTTAAGCGGCTGGTACTCAGGGGGCTGAATCCGGGGACCATGTACCGGGTCAGCGGGGTGGACTATACCGCCTATGGGGACGAACTCATGAGCGTTGGCCTGATTCTCTCGGACGGCGCCAGCGGTGTGCGGACCAGTCCTGTGCCCCAGGGAGATTATCTGTCCAGGTTATTTTTGGTGGAGGCACAGCCTTGACAAAAGCGTCCCGGCAGGTTATACTTAACAGGCAGTTTTCAACAACTGCCCAAGCCGGCATTTGTTGACACATCTGCGTATGTACGGCCAAATATGTCATAAAGTTTCCACGCAGCCGGGGAGATAGCGGTGCCCTGTACCTGCAATCCGCTCCAGCAGGGGTGAT
>JAJQEA010000047.1 GCA_021201905.1 Clostridia bacterium | reverse complement strand
CCTACCGCCCGATGCCCCCGGAGGTGCCACGACTTTAGGGCATCCAAAGGGCACCCGCCTCACGGCGTTGGGCGCCAAAACCCTATTCAGAAAGGCCCCCCCCCCGCCGAGAGGATTCCGTCAATCTTTCCTTCTTTATACAGCTTCTCTACATACGACGCTACAGCCTCCATCATAAATGCAATCTTCTCACCTTTTGTCCTGGGTTCCAGTTCAGCCCACTCTTTTCCTGCTGCTTTGGTGACATCTTCCCTGGAAACATCATACCCATAAGATGGGTTTGGTCCTGTAGCCACGTTGATTACCATCGCCTTAACCCCCTGGCTCTCAACCTGTTCTCGCATGTATGCAATCTCTCTATACTTGGTATCGCAGCTTCCTATGATTGCAATTGTCTTCATCTTACTTCTCCTCCAATACGATATTGTGAAGACTATCCCCACAACAGTCTCCACAATATCCCCTTGGTTCCTGTGTCTTCACAGATGCATATTAATTCTGGCTGAAGTACTTTGTTTTTGCCTTGGCAGCTGCTTTTTTCGCATCCTTATCAATAATCGCACCTTTGTACTCATCAAATACAAAATCTGTATCCTTAAGCCCGATTACCGGAAGCCTGTTCTCATGGGTATCTTCGTATTTTTCCACTGCTGCTGATAAGATAATATCATGGGCAAGCAAAAGATGCTTATGAGGGTCAACCCCCACCTCCTCGCAACGGCGGACCGTATCGCGTATTGTCTGCCATGCGGCAACAATATCAACGTAACGTCCTGGAGGGCAAATATCATAGTGAAGTTCATCCTGCATGGTCTGGGGAGCATCGATATTCCCCATTACGAATACAGAATCCCCTACGCAATAGTACGGCCCGTCTTCTGTCTCAACCACAACCGTCATATGGCCCGGACAGTGTCCAAATGATTCATATACACTTACACCTGGCGCGATCTGTGCCTCACCCTTTACAGTCTCAAAACGCTCTTTTACTCCCGCCTGGTCATACGGTGCGATGAATTCATCACCGCAGGTCACGTCCCCGTCTTTGGCGATAATCGGTCTGCAGTAAGACTTGTAATGCAGCGGAATCGGATTATGAGCATAGTTCCATTCTATCTCATGACAAATAAAACGTGCCTTTGTAAATTTTTCAAGATAGAATACATGGTCCCAGTGCAGATGTGTGAACAGTACAATATCAACATCAGAAGGCTTGTAGCCGACCTGAGCAAGGCGGGATTCAATGTCATCAATTCCCGGCCTCTGCATGGACGGGCCGTGATGATACTTATCGGCATGTTCCGTCCAGGACATCCCCGTGTCAATCAGAATCAACTGGTCTCCACCTTCAATTAAGAACGTAAAGTCCGGAAGCTGGTCCGAGTCATTGGTAATTCCCAGCTTTTCTACAAACTTTTTACACGAAAAATGATACCAGTACTCCAAAGGTTTGGTTGGAATATAACCAGAATTAAGTGGTCGGATTGTTAATGGCATATTAATTTTCCTCTCTTTCTCTTTCATGAATTATTTATCTTAAAACCACCATGGTATATTCCATAGGCAGTTTCAATCCCTAAATGTATCGGGTAATTATGTTGCTTTGCTTTCCTGTTTTCTCTTGCTGTAAGTATCGAACAGCACCATAGCAATAATTACCACACCGATTACCAGCCCCTGCGCATAGGAGGAAATTCCTTTCAGATTCATTACATTGACTATAATCGTAAGTATCAAAGCTCCAACTACAGTTCCAAGGACGCCTCCTTCTCCTCCCAGCATGGATGTTCCTCCAACCACCACTGCCGCAATGGTCTGCAGTCCATAACTATCTCCCATAGCTGCATCTGCCGCATTTAACCTTGCCGTCATCAGCATACCTGCAAGGCCTGCGCACATACTGCACATCATGAATGCGGATAACATGATTTTTTTTACCGGAACAGCCGCATATTTAGCCGCCATAGGATTTGAGCCATAAGCGTATACCTGACGGCCATAGGTCGTTTTCTGAAGCAGGACATATATCAGGATTACAACCACTGCTGCTATGATAATTAAATTGGGGACAGGACCTGTATATCCTACGCCTATCCGGGTGAAACCCTTAGGAAGGTCATAAATGACCGCCCCCTGCATGACCAGGACCGCAAGCCCGCTCATAACCCAGTTGGTCCCGTATGTAGCAATAAAGCTGGGAAGTATTCCGGCTAACAGTCCATTGATGACTCCAACTACCAACCCAATCAGAATTCCCAAAATGAAGGCCACCGGAATCGGTACACCATTTTTAATGCACTGTGCACAGATACATCCGATAAATCCAGCGGTTGCTCCCACAGATAAATCCATACCACCGGTCAAAAGCACAGCCGTCAATCCGGCGCTGAGAACCAGCAATACACTGGCCTGTCTGAATACCGTGATAATGTTGTCAACGGTTCTGAAATTAGGCGCGGTAATGGCGGAAAAGATAACCAGTATGATTAAACCTATCAGACTGTAAAATACTTTTGAACTTCTTATCTCTTCAAATATTCTCTTTGCTTTCATGTCCCTATCCCCCTATTCCTTTGAACGAGTACGGACAACCGCATCGATTATAATGGCCATCAGAACGATAGAACCAATGATTGCATTCTGCTTAATTGACTGCACACCCACTATGTTCAGCCCATTCTTGATGACTTGTATCAGAAGCACACCAAAAATCGTACCTGTAACGCCGCCTTTTCCTTCACGCAGAGAGGTGCCTCCCAGAAGTGTAACTGCCACTGCCTGGAATTCCCACCCCGTGGCTGCCGTAGGCATACCTGCCTCAATACGGCAAAGTGTAATTACTCCGGCAATTCCTGCAATGAATCCGGCAAATGCATAGGTCTTAATCAGGCAGATGACAGGATTGATGCCAGCAAGCTGTAGGGCCTCCCTGTTACCACCCAATCCATGGATATTGGTTCCAAACCTGGTCTTGTTTAGTACCACCCATACCATGATAAATACCAATACAGCTGCCCAGACCATAAGTGGTATTCCAAGAATTATGGTCTCTGTAATAATACAATATGTAAAGCTTTGAAAATAGATGGACGAACCTGCTGCCAACAGTAATGAAAGGCTGTTCAGTATATTCTGCATTCCATAAGTCGCGATAAACGGCGGAATACTTCCCTTTGCAACAATCACACCATTCACTACTCCAATGAGTGTAGTGGACAAAATAGCGAGCAGCATTGCAGCGGGAAGCGGAATTCCCCGCAAGGCCATCCACACGGTAAATACGGTCACAAAGCTAACCTGGGCCCCAAGAGACAGGTCAGTTCCCTGTGTCAGTACGATGCATGTCTGCCCAAACGCAACAATCATTAGCGGGGTTGCTTGAATCAACACATTCTTTAAATTCATAAGCGTAAGATAATTTGGGCTCATGACACTGAAAATCACAATTAGAACAACCAGCATATAGGCTACCGGAGGCAGACTTTTAATTCTCTGTGTAATCTTATTCCTCTGCATGCTCAGCACCTCCTGCTCCCAGCATCATCCGCGCTCCAATTACCTCGGAATTAAAGCCATTTGTTCCTCTGATGACCTCGTCTACGATTTCGCCCTCATGCATGATATAAATGCGGTCACTCATACCAATTACCTCGGGAAGTTCGGAAGAAATCATAATAATTGCCTTACCTTCTGCAGCAAGTCTGTCCATCAAATTATAAATTTCCAGTTTTGCAGCTACATCAATACCGCGGGTAGGTTCATCAAAAATCAAAATTTCCGGATCAAAACTCAGCCATTTTGTCAGTACCACCTTCTGCTGATTGCCGCCGGACAGATATTTACATGCTTTATTAACGCTGGTTGTAGCGATGCGAAGCTGCTTCTTATATCCCAGTGCAACTTCGGTAATTTTCTTTTTTGAAATAAAAAAGTTTGGGAATATTTTCTTAAGACTGACTGCCACCATATTGAGAGCAATTGACTCGTCCAGAGCAAGGCCCTGCTTTTTACGGTCCTCACTTACCAGCCCTATTCCAATCTTGACAGCCTGTACAGGCGACCTTGGAAATACTTGGTCTCCCCATACATAAACTTTTCCAGACTTAATTTTCTCAATACCATAAAGCAGTTCGGCTGTCTCTGTACGCCCTGCCCCTACCAATCCGGCTAGACCCACAATCTCGCCCTTCTTAACGGTAAAGCTTACATTTCTGACACGCCCATTATAATCGCACAAATCCTCTACTTTAAGCGTAATCCCATCGTGCTCATTCTCTGTGCGTGCATAGACTTGCTCCACACTCCTTCCCACCATCATGTTGACTAATTCCTCATTGGTGCAATCGTTAATTCCCACTGTATTAATCTTAACCCCATCCCTGAGAATTGTGATTCTGTCCCCAATCAAAGGAAACTCCTGCATCCGGTGAGATACATATATAATGCCGATCCCCTCTGCCTTTAACCTATGAATCTGTGCAAACAGTGAGTCCACTTCTCTCTCTGACAAGGTTGCAGTTGGCTCATCAAACACCATGATTCTTGGGTCAAAAGAAAGTGCCTTGGCAATTTCCACCATTTGTTGCTCTGCTATGCTTAAATTCTTTACATAATCTTTGGGATTAATATATTCACAATTCAATGTTTTTAAAAGCTTCGCAGCCTCTTCTTCCATCTTCTTATGGTCAATTAATCCCAGCTTGGTCCTATATTCCCTGTTAAGAAAAATATTCTGGGCAACGCTGATATATGGAACAAGCGTAAACTCCTGATATACTGCTACGATTCCCTTAGAAAGGGCCTCCTTGGTCCCATTAAACTTAACGACCTGACCATCGAGCCGGACCTCCCCCTCTTCCGGCTTGTATGCACCCAAAAGACACTTTGCAAGTGTGCTCTTTCCAGCTCCGTTTTCACCCACCAGGATATGTACTTCCCCTTCCTGTAAATCAAAATCCACATCATCCAGGGCCTTCATTCCCGGAAAAAGTTTGGTGATATGCTTTGCTGTTAATATTGTTTTCCCATTTTTTCACCCCAATACTTCTCACGAAATTTATTTTCTCTGGATTCGTCCCCACAGTTTCCTGCGGGGACAAACAGGTGAAATAGTTCAGTTTCAGTCTTGCCGGTTTCTATTGGATGGCTTTCCACCAAGCAATGTTGTCAATATAATTTTGGACTGTATCAGCAATTACAAGCGGGTCATTTGCCGCTGTCGGAAAGGGGATGAACTTGCCTTCCGGTTCTGTTTTATCATTCAGATACTTAACTGCATAGGCACATGCAACAAATCCCGAACCATATGGATCCGTATTATAAGTGGCGAACATGGTTCCTTCCTTTACAGCATTTGTAGCATCAACGCTCCCATCAAACCCGCAGACCAGAACATCATTCATGTTGGCTGCCGTCAAGGCCTAGACCGCTCCCAGGGCACTCTCATCATTGCAGGCAATGACTGCATCGACATCTGTATACTGCTGAATCAGGTTTTCGGTTACTGACATTCCTTCTGTCCGCTTAAAGTTCGCGGTCTGAGAAGCAATGATTTCGATACCCTCATACTCAGAAAGACCAGTATTGATACCATTTAATCTCTCGATTGCATTTGATGCTCCAGCCGGTCCTTCAAGAATAATGAATTTTCCTTTTCCGCCAAGCTTGTCTGCCACCGCTTTGGCCATGGTATAGCCAGACTCATAATAATCAACACCTGTCCTGAGGAATGTGTCTTCGGCTGCCGGCGTACCGATGGTCAGCACCAAAATACCCGCATCCTGCGCTTTTCTCACGCCTGTCATAATACCGTTGGAATCCGCACAGTGTACAATGATTGCATTGACTCCCTGTGTAATCATATTTTCCATTAATTGTACCTGCTCCTCAACTGAGTCAGCAGTCGTTGGTGCCTGTGTGATTGCAGTGAATCCCATGGCCTCCCCGGCGGCCTCCACACCTGCCGACTGCGCCACCATATAAGGATTCGTTGTGTTTTTGGCAATGTAGCCGATGGTATAATCCCCTCCAGCCTTGACGCTGGTAGCAATCTGAGCTCCGATACCTGTAACAGGAAGTTGATCTACATCCAGCACAGTGGCTGCAGATAATCCTGAAGAACTGCTCTTTGTATCTTCAGCGGCCTTCGTCTCCTCTTTTGCACTGCTGGTTGGTGTCTCTGTCGGTGTGCTGCAGCCCGTAAAAAGCATGGTAGACATTGCAACCGTCAACAAAATTGATACTACTTTCTTCCTCATTTTTTTCCTCCTTATTTTTACATATTGGATATTGGATTTTGGATACAATCTTCTTGTGATTAATATAGCACTTCCAAATTTGCTTGTCAATATTAAATAGTATATTCTTATTTATCGTTCAATTTTTGTATATAACATACAGTACACTTGCGTTTTTTCTGTCTATTATTACAATTGCCATTTTTTTATCAAATAGGCAGAATTGCCAAAACACGCTTTTTCACATTTCTATCAAGCATAGCGGGCCGCCAGTCTGTAGCTTCATAATGTATTTTTTATTGGATTTATTTGTGAATTGTATATAGACTGCATGAAAATGCATTTGAATCGGTATGATATAAAAAGGAGATACAAGACTATACTTCATCCTGTATCCCCTAAGCCGGATATTCACAGCTACACAACGGAATTTCTTAGCACTTCAGCCATAAAAAGGTCCTCCGGCGTCGTAATCTTAATATTGGCATAACTCCCCATTACCATATGCGCCTTCACCCCCATCTGCGCCTCCACCACCATGGCGTCATCCGTTATGCCGGTGCAGTCCGCCTCCATCTGGCGGGTAAACGCCTCCACAATCAGGGGCACGGAAAATACCTGGGGCGTCTGCGCCTGCCACACCATGCTGCGGTCCGGGCTGGACTCAATCATCCCCTCCCGGTTCACCAGCTTGATGGTATCCTTGACAGGCATGCCTACCACGCAGGCATTGTACCTGCACACAGCATTGTATGCCCGTTCAATGATTTCGCCGGTAACAAAGGGACGGGCCCCGTCATGGATAAACACGTATCCATCCTGTCTGTCCCTGACCACGGATTCCTTCTCCCACTTTTCCCGGTCCATCAGGGTGCAGAGCGCCTTCCATACGCTCTCGTACCGCTCGCCGCCCCCGGCTCCTATGGTGCTCACCTTCTTCAGGCCGTAAGCCTCCACGATCTCTGTCCTCACATATTCCATATGTCCGGCATCTGTCATGAGTATGATTTCATCTATCACAGGAGATGCCTCAAACGTCTCCAGCGCATAGGCTACCAGCGGCTTACCGCCGATTTCCATGTACTGCTTTGCCGTTTTCCCGCCCATGCGGCTGCCTTTCCCTGCTGCCAGAACCACAGCCGTACAATATTTCTTTTCCATTGCAGACCTCCTCCCCAGTCCTTCCCGGACCGGAGCGTGTTTGATCATCCATCCCCGCCATCTGTACGCCCTTTAGCGCTCACCCAGCTTCAGATTGGGAATGGCATTCAAATCCCATCCGGATATATTCCCCTTTAAATACTCATAGTAGGCAGCCGTCCCGATCATGGCCGCATTGTCCGTGCAGAAAATAGGGGACGGATAATAGAACTGAATCCCGTCCTTCTGGCAGGCCTCTGCCATGGCCTTTCTCAGCGCGGAGTTGGAGGCAACGCCGCCGGCTATGGCCAGCTTCTTATACCCAAATTCATGGGCTGCCAGTATGGCGCGGCTCACCAGGGACTCCACCACGGAATTCTGGAATGAGGCCACCAGGTCGGGAACGTGGATCTCTTCTCCTGTCACGCGGGCATGGTTGATGTGGTTCAGCACAGCTGATTTTAGTCCGCTGAAGCTGAAATCATAGGGAGCCCCCTCCACCTTGCCCCTGGGGAACTGGATGGCGTGGGGATTCCCCTCCTTTGCAGTCTTATCAATCTTAGGCCCGCCGGGATATCCCAGGCCCACGGACCTGGCCACCTTGTCAAATGCCTCTCCGGCCGCATCGTCCCTGGTTCTGCCGATAATCTCAAATTCCCCGTAGTCCTTTACAATCACCAGATGCGTATGGCCACCCGACACAATCAGGCACACAAAGGGCGGTTCCAAATCCTGGTTCTCAATAAAATTGGTGGAAACATGACCTTCTATATGATGTACTCCAATCAGAGGCTTCCCTGCCGCATATGCAATGGCCTTTGCCTCTGCCACCCCCACCAAAAGAGCGCCTACCAGACCGGGTCCGTAGGTCACACCGATTGCCGTAATATCCTCCAGAGCCACCTGCGCTTCTGCCAGGGCTCTCTCAATCACATAATTGACCGCCTTTATATGCTCCCGGGACGCAATTTCCGGAACCACGCCCCCATAAACCGTATGGGTGGCAATCTGGGATGAAATCACATTGGACAGCACGGTCCTTCCGTTTTTCACCACGGCCGCAGCTGTCTCGTCGCATGAGCTCTCGATTGCCAGTATCAAAACATCCTCTGATGCCTGTCCTATCATAGTATCCTCTCCACTTCCATGTATCCTCTGGTACCCGGTACCGTTCTATCAGTCCTCATCAAACTCCAGCTCCGCTGTCCATCCGTCCCTGGCAGCCTTTGCCCTTGGAAAAATAGATCTGACTTCCTCCATATACTCCTCCGGCCTGGTAAGGGAGGGGCTGTAATGGGTAAGCCACATCTGTTTCGGATTAGCCTGCTTTGCAAGGGCCGCCGCTTCATAAAACGTCATATGCTTATATTCCCTGGCCTTAGCCGCTTTTTCCTTTTCCCCGTACATTCCCTCGCAGATAAAAAGGTCTGCCCTGGCTGCATACTCCGCAATGACCGGCACCGGCCTGGTATCCGTGCAGTATGTCACCTTAAGTCCTCTGCGGTCCGGCCCCAGCACCATATCCGGCGTCAAAAGCCGTCCCTCATGCTCTATCTCCTCGCCCTTTTGCAGCCTGCTCCAGAACTTCTGGGGAATCTCCTGGGACCTGGCCCTCTCCACGTCAAAACGTCCTGTGCGGGGGATTGTGACGGAATAGCCGTAACACAGCACATTGTGGTTTACCCTATAGGCATCAATGACATAAGGGCCTATCTGCAAGTGCTCCCGGTTCTCCGTAAGCTCAACAAACCGCAGTTCAAAGGGCAGTTCCGGCGCAATGGTGCGAAGCGCACCCACCACCCGCTCCAGTCCCTTGGGACCAATCAGGGTCAGCGGCTCCACCCGTTCCGCGTTGCCCATGGTAAGCAGAAGTCCGGGAAGTCCGCTTATATGGTCCGCGTGATAATGTGTAAAGCAAATGATATCTATGGACTTGGGACTCCACCCCTTTTCCTTCAGGGCCACCTGGGTCCCCTCACCGCAGTCAATGAGCAGATTGCTGCCCGAACACCTTGCCATCATGGATGTGAGCCAACGGTACGAAAGAGGCATCATGCCTCCTGTTCCTAACAAACATATATCCAACATACTGTAATCCTCATTCTCTCAATAACTTAACTCACAAAATCATATCACACTTTCCTCTTAATAATCAAGTATCGCCGGAAAATAACATGGCAAACACATAAAGTCAGGTGCTTAAGTCAGACATCAAAAAGGAGCTGCCGCAGCAGCTCCCGTATTTATCTGTAACAGTTACATTTATCTTATATAAATCCTGTCCCGCGAAAGGTTGGATACCACCAGCTTCATAACCGGCATGAAGTTTTCCCCAAAGCTTTCCTTGGGTAGCACCAGGGCTGATGACTCTTCTATATAGAAGGCAATGTCCTTCGGGGTGGAGACAGCCTTCTGTACCGTGTTCCAGCCATATGTCCTGACCTGCTCCCCCATCTTCTCCTCGATGCCGTTTTCATCAAATCCGTATTGGATCTCGGAATCATACCTGGGCTGACCCATCATCCGTCCCGCCTGAAGCCTGAGGTTAACAGGCGTAAACATGAGAATCATAACGCCGGCCGCAATATACACAAACGCCTGATGCAGCTGTATGGTCTGGTTTCTCAGCAGGAAGCCTCCGGTAATAATAACCGCAAGGCCCAACAGATTGACCAGGAAGCCGGATAGCTTTGAATACGTATGGAACAGCAGCAAATCATAGATAAACTCAGCCCTCATCCTGACCTTCACATATACCTTCATTCAAATCATCCCTCTCTCAAATCACGCTTTTCCCGCAGCCCATCCCTCGGGGGAGTAAATACCCTTCTTATTCTTTCTCATCCAGCCGTCAAAAAAGGCAGTGATAAAGGGGCACAGGAACAGTGTTATGATGGATGCAGTGGCACACTGGGCAGTAGCCATATCCACATAGGGTTCCATGGACGGGTCAGCCTGGGCAACGGCCGCAGGCGTCATGGCCGAGTTTAACGCGGTGGTTCCCACTGCCGCGCCCATGGCGTTGCGTTCCTTTTTAGGCAGCAGAAGATTGAATATGAAAAAGAACACAACAGCCGTTGCCGCGGATATCAGTCCCAGCACAATGCCTGAGGCGCCTGCCATAACCAGGGTTGACACATCTGTCTTGGAACCAATGGATATGGTCATGAAAAATGTGACAATAGGCTGGGCTGTGGCGCATGTATTGCGAAAGCCTTTATCCATATTTCCCCAGATAAATCCGATGAGCAGTGGAATCAAAGTAGCCACCAGAGCCTTAAAGGGAATGGATGCCAGTCCTGTGGCTCCCAGGGCCACCAAAGTAAAGAAGGGGCCGTCATTTAAGGACAGGATAGAAATAGCTCCCGTATCCGTGGCATTGCCGAACTGAGATGAAAGTGATATGTACAGCGATCCATTGGAGTTGGTGATGGTCGCAATCAATACAAACGGCGTCAGGCCCAGTATACCTGCAGGTCCGCATAAATTTCCCACCAGAAGGCCCACGGCCACTCCCAAAAGAAGCTTGATACCGGTCAGCGTGACGCCCTTATACAGAGGCATACCTACCTGGCGGATATTGATGGCGGATCCGCACACAATAAGGAACAATCCCATCATGGCGGAATTCCCGTCATAGAATAGGGCTGTTACATATCCCCCAATCTGAAAGGCCTGGGGAAAAAATGTGGCTATGATGACTGCCAGCACCAGCGGAATGATGACCAGTCCTCCGGGCAGCCTTTTCATTTTATTCAGTATGTCAAAATCTTTCCTGTTATCTTCCATAAAAAACCTCCACCTGATTTATTTCATTTGATATTGCGGTCTGCCGGTGACGGCATCCCCCCTACATTTCCCTGGCCGCCTCTCTAAACAAGCGGTCTACAATGTCAACAGCAATGGTGTCGTATCCTGTCAGTCCTCCCTTTCCGATGATGGGAAGCCCCTGGTATGTGCCCACCATGCGCCCCACATCGGTCTGGGCAATCACGTAATCCAGCACCTCAATACACTCCACCCCCAGCTGGAAGCAGACATTCACCATGGTATCCCCTCCGGTGGTGTACAATCCGGCAATCCGTTCCCGGCCGGCCCGCTCCAGCACCTTCTGCACAATGGTCCCCAGCCCTGCATTAATCCGGTTTGCGCTCATGCCGTCCGCATAACCCCTTTTGGTGTCCTCCTCTGCCAGGTTCAGGATCGGTCCGTGAAGGGCCGTCTCAATCACTATGGCCCTGGGCGCTGACGTTCCCTCCATCAGCTCCATAATGCGCCTGACGGCTGACTCCGCTTCCTCTGCGGCCTCCTGCGCCCCGTCAATTAGCGGGATGGGGTCCACACTGATCTGTACATGGCGCTGGTCCTCCAGCAGGATTCCCAGCTGCCGCTTTGTCACAGGAGTGGCGCTTCCGGCTACAACCAGCACGGTTCTGCCTGTGCCGTCCAGTGTCTTTTCCGGAACATTGGGCCGTTCTTCCTCAGTCAGCCCTCTGCAGTATGCCAGCTTTGCTGTAAATGCCCCCGGGTCCACTGCCAGCACATTCCAGTCCAGCGAAATGCAGGCATGGGCTATCTCCTGGATATCCTCCAAGGTGATGGCGTCCACCACTATGATCCGGTTTCCCCTCTCCCTCTGCCACTTAAGGGCGCGAGCTATCTCCTCCCGCCCCAAAAGGACTGTTTTCAGCGTGACAAGGCCGGTCTCCTCCCCCGTCTGCCTGCTCAACAGCTGGGGCACATAGCTCTCATGCACCGGGGTACGCACATCCTGGGCCACCGGTGTCTTTGTCAGGGCTATGCCGTCAATCACCGAAAAGCCGCCCACCACAATCCGCCTGGACTGGGGCATGGAAGGTACCACCACTGCCACCGCATCCCCGCCAATCACATCCATCATGGCCTTGATTTCAATGCCGATACCGCCTCTCAACGTAGTGTCAATCCGTTTGCTGAAATACCTAACCCCCATCCGTTTTAATGCCTGGGCGGCGGAGCTTACCTTTTCATAGGCCTCCTCCGCCGGCAGCGCCCTGCTGTTGCTGCTCACCAGTATGGCGTCTAAGGACTCTGCCTCCCCTTCCCGCTCCACTACCTCCTCGTTGAAAAAAACGGCAGTCCTTGCCTTGGACCTGGCAAGCAGCACGCCGGTGGTGGTGGCTCCGGTCAAATCATCTGCCACTGCTCCTATTAACGGCATAGTATATTCCCCCTTTTTTGTTCCCCTGGTTATTGATCCATTTTTCCGTGCATAAGCGCCGCGTATTCAGCCACCACCTTTGTGGACTCAATCAGGCTGATGCTTCCCGCAATCCCCTTGCCGGCAATGTCAAAGGCGGTTCCATGGTCCACCGAGCTTCTGATAAATGGAAGCCCGAAGGTGAGGGTTACGGATTTTTCAAAGTCCAGGGTCTTGCAGGCAATGTGGCCCTGGTCATGGTACAGGGACAGGATAGCGTCGTATTTTCCGGATTTACCGATATGGAATACGGAATCAGCCGGCACCGGCCCCACTGCGTTGATCCCCTCAGCCCTGGCTGCCTCCACCGCCGGAATCAGCTGCTCTATTTCCTCTGTTCCGAAAAGGCCGTTATCCCCTCCGTGGGGATTCAGAGCAGCAACCGCAATAAGCGGCTTTTCGATACCTGTCTTCCTCAGTTCCTTGTCAATATTCTCCACAAACTCCAGCACCCGTTCCTTCGTGGCATATCTGCACGCATCCACCAGGGACATGTGGCGGCTTACAAAAAACACTCTCAGCTTGTGGCAGGAAAACATGGTAAGAGCATAGGGCGAATGTGTCTCGTCCTGGTAGATTTCCGTGTGTCCCGGCTGCTTTACCCCTGCCAGCTTAATGGCTCTTTTATGTATGGGGGCAGTGGACACCGCGTCAACCTTGTGTTCCATGCCCAGTTCAATGGATTTCATAATCCAGTCCACAGACATCCTGCCTGCCAGCTCCTGAACCTCTCCCCACTGGATGGAATCCGTATCGTAATCTCCTGTCTCCAGCACATCCACGGTCCCGTACTGAAAGAGGGCTTCCGATGGTTCCCCAATCCTGTTATACTTTAACTCCTTACCCAAAATCTTTGCAGCCCTGTCCAGGATGGCAATGCTGCCAATGACGAAAGGCCTGCAGCACTCATGAATTCCCTCATCCAACATGGTTCCCACTACGATTTCCGGACCGATTCCTGCCGGGTCTCCCATGGTAATGGCTGTTACAGGTTTGAATTTTTCGTTCATTTTCCTTTTCCTTTTTTTTTATTT
>JAJQEA010000397.1 GCA_021201905.1 Clostridia bacterium | reverse complement strand
ATTGGAAGCAGCACAGCCAGTATTTTACCGGAAAAAACCAGCTCATGTATCTGAACTGCGGCCTGGAGGGCGAGGAAGCTGTTTACATAACATCCTCCGACGGATTTTACAAATTAAGAGGATACAGCATATATTATGAGCGCAACCAGATGATGCAGGATTACATGATACTGCGCAAGGATGTGCCAAGGGCAGAAACAGGAGTGGATGATAAGATCATCCAGAACTTTAAGCAGAAAATGGACGAGCGCAGGGTGGAGGCGGGACGTCACCGGAGCACGGTGGGAGTTTTATCAGGCCTTTGCAGTGTACTGGCTGTCACAGTACTGGCAGGCGGCGTGGCTATGTTCAACAACTATCAGAAAATGCATCAGATGGAAAGCGTGATTGCATCTGTGGTGCCGGAAGGAAACATAAAGGACGGCCTCATGGCCTTTGCCGGTAGGGGCGGAACCGAGAATCCTTCCGGAAAGGGCTGGTCCGCCGCGGACGAGCCTGATTATGTGATTGAGGAGGCATCGGGAAAGGTATATCCCACCACGGCCCCGTCACCGGAGAATGGAGATGAGAAACCCTCCGGGGTGACTCCGGAAACCCTGGCACCGTCAAATAACGGCCAGACGGGCGGGACAGGCCGGGGAAATGGTCAGACAGCGGCAGCGGGCCAGGGAAACGGCCAGGCGGCAGGGACAGGCCAGGGAAGCGGTCAGGCAGCTGGGACAGGCCAGGGAAGCGGCCAGGCAGCTGGGACAGGTCAGGGAAGCGGCCAGGCGGCAGCATCAGGCCAGTTAAACCGCCATAGTGCTGATCGGGTGCTGGGCAGCGGCCAGGCGTCGGCAGCGGGCCAGGGAAGCAGCCAAGCAGGGACGTCAGGCCAGGGAAGCGGCCAGACAGCGGCACCAGGCCAGGAAAATGGCCAGACATCCGGCCAGGGCGCGTCCGGGTCTGACTCAGCCCAAAAGGAAAATACACAGACGGAATCCAGCCATAGCCAGGCGGCAGCGGAGACAAAAGCTCCTGCCGATGAATCCACACTTCCGCCAACCGGGGGCAGAGGGGAAGCTGATGACCAGACTGTGTCCGCTGCCAGCTACAAGGTGTATGCTGTGGCGGACGGGGAGACATTGTACGGCATCTGCTTTAAGCTGTATCATAATCTGCAGCACATAGATGAAATCTGCCGGGTCAATTCCCTGACAGATGAAAACAGCATATTTGCGGGACAAAAGCTTCTGGTTCCGTAAGCATATGCCTGGAAACTTCTGGCGGAAAAAGATAATGCGTTTTATCCAAAATTGTTGTATACTATTGCATATATGCAAAAGACGAATTTTGGGAGAACGCAGGATGGGCAGTACCAATTCAATGAGCCGTGAAAATAAAAAAAAGCAGCTGAAACGTCAGATCGTACCTTCCGGCAATCCCTTCCAGGAAGAGGAGGACAGCCAGGAGATCGTGCACAAGGCGCACCGGCGCGTAGTCAGGAAGCGCCTGATTATTCTGGCAGTGATTGTTGTTCTGGCAGCTACAGCAGCCCTGGTGCTGTTCCGCTATGAACGCTACCATACCTTTACGGATTACCAGACGGTTTGGGAGCGGGATCTGGTGGCTGAGGCCCAGGAAGCCGCTGCCCAGGGTGAAGGAAGCTTCTGCGAGTATAGGGATTTCGGGGACGGAGTCCTCAAATATACAAAGGACGGGGCTACCTATCTGGACGCCAAGGGCAAGGTGGTATGGGTACAGAGCTATGAAATGAGGTCACCCGTTGTATCGGTCAACGGCGATTTCGTGGCTATTGGCGACCAGCAGGGCAACAGCATCTACATATGCGATCAGAACGGGACCCAGGGACAGGCTACCACGCTGCTGCCCATATTGAGGGTAACGGTGTCTGCCAAGGGCGTGGTGGCCGCCCTTCAGGAGGATTCCAAGGCCAGCTATATCTATTTATATAAAAGGGATGGAAGCCCTCTGGACATCATGGTGAAGTCTCTGCTGTCAAGTGACGGGTATCCGGTGGACTTAAGCCTTTCGCCCAATGGCACACAGCTTATCACATCCTACATGTATCTGGACCAGGGCATGATAAAATGCAAGATTGTGTTCTACAATTTCGGACTGGGCAAGAATGATCCCAACCGTGTTGTGGGCATATTCTTCCCTAAAGACCTGGGAGACGCCATGGCGGGCAGGGTCAGGTTTCTGGATGAGAGCCATTCCGTCATATTCACGGATAAGGAGATACAGTTCTTTTCAACCAGGGTGGAGACATCGCCGGAGCTGGTGAGCCAGATTCCCGTAGAGGAGAATATAAGAAGCATCAGCTATGCTCAGGACAAGGTTGGCATTGTTACGGATAATGTGGAGGGCGGCGACCCTTACAGACTGAAGATTTATGACAGGGAGGGAACCCCTGTTTTTGAAAAGTCCTTTAACTACCAGTATACCGGTTTTGATATTGACGGTGATTTGGTTCTTTTGTATAATGACAGTTCCTGTAAGGTTTACAACATGACAGGTACGGAAAAATACAACGGAACATTTGATTTTACGGTCAGCAAGGTATCCGCGGGAAGGTTCCCGGGAACCCTTCTTGTCATGGGACCGCAGAAAATGACGGAAATTAAGCTGCAGTGATGCAGGAATAAAAGCGAAAGGAAGTATAGATACCATGGGGATGAAATGTATCGGAGTAGATGTCGGAGGAACTTCGGTGAAAATCGGACTTTTTGAGACTACGGGAGAGCTGTTGGATAAGTGGGAGGTAAGGACCCGTAAAGAGGAAGGAGGAATGTATATCCTTCCTGATGTGGCCAGGTCCATCCGTGATAAGATGGAGGAAAGGGGCCTGAGCCTTAAGACGGATCTGGCCGGAATCGGTCTGGGAGTTCCAGGTCCGGTTATGCCGGACGGATTCGTGGAGGTATGTGTGAACCTGGGATGGCGCCGGATGAATCCCCAGGAGGAGCTCAGCCGTCTGCTGGACGGAGTCACTGTTAAAAGTGGAAATGATGCCAACGTGGCTGCCCTGGGAGAGATGTGGCAGGGCGGAGGCAAGGGATATAAGGATTTGGTCATGATTACCCTGGGAACCGGTGTGGGAGGCGGTGTCATCATTGATGAGAAAATCATTGCCGGCCGCCACGGCCTGGGCGGTGAGATTGGCCACATCCACGTAAGGGATGAGGAATGGGAGCACTGCAACTGCGGCGGAGTGGGCTGCGTGGAGCAGATTTGTTCGGCCACAGGCATTGCCAGGGAGGCCAGAAGGAAGATGGAGGCCAGCGATAAGCCCTCGGTTCTGCGGGAGCATGGCGGGAATGTCACAGCCAAGGATGTGCTGGACGTAGCCAAGGCAGGGGATGAGCTGGCCAATGAAGTGATGGATGTGGTGGGACGCTACCTGGGACTGGCATTATCCATGGCTGTCATGATAGTTGACCCGGAAATTTTCGTTATAGGCGGAGGCGTATCCAAGGCAGGACAGTTCCTGATTGATGTTGTCCAGAAGCATTATGATTATTTTACCCCCATATCCAAATACAAGGGTAAGCTGGGACTTGCCACACTGGGAAATGACGCAGGTATATACGGGGCCGCAAGGCTGGTATTGTAGGGCTGGTACTGTAAGACATAGGTCATAAGGGCTTACAAAGACACACATAGTCAGCAAATCAACAGGGAGCAGGCACGTTTATTTCAATGTGCCTGCTCCCTCTTTGACTTTGACTGACTAAAGATTTTTTAATGAGATGTATCTTTCCCCTGTAAACACCCGGCCAGCTACATTCCGGGAATCCATACGCCGGATTCATCGACCCAGCAGTTATCAGGAGTGCGTGTATTGGCATACATGGCTCCGGTGGAAGGATCCAGGTAATAGCTCTTACCATCCAGTTCAATCCATCCTGTTGCCATATATCCCTCCGCGTCAAAATAGTACCACTGGCCGTCAATCTGCTGCCAGCTGGAAACCGGATAGGATCCATCCGCATTGCTGTACCACCAGCGGCCGTCCGCGGCTGTCTGCCAGGTGCCTGCCGCCGGCTGGGAATTGTCTGTGACCGTATTGCCCATGGCAGTGATATCTGCCTCGCTTACTGACCATGAGCCGGATGTGTTCCAGCTGCTCTTGGCGCTGTTGCTGGACTTTACAGAGCGGACCTTGAACTGATAGGTGCCGGGCTCCGTTATCTGGTCCTTGAAATTATAGGAGGTGTTATAAATGTCTTTTATTTCACCGATGGCAGCTCCGTTTTTAATCAGCTGGGTCTGGTAATATTTGGCGCTTGAAACCTCGTTCCAGGAACCGTTTCCGTTGTGAGCGGAATCCCACTGAAGGTTGGAGGGGGCAGCTGCCGCGCTGGTATCCGCATCCTTGTCAAATATCAGCTGGACTGTAAGGATAAGGGTGGCGTTGCTGTCCTTACACTTGGCGTTTACAAATTTAATCTTATCAAAACGGTATTTGCTGGAGGAACCCAAGGTCAGCTTGAAGTTGCTGGAAGAGGTGTTGGAAAAATAGTATTCTTCCTCATCCTCCACACCCAGGATGATATCTACCTGAGGCGGCTTGGAACTGCTCCAGGTGTCTCCGTCATCATTGGTGACCTCATAGGAGTCTACATAATAAAGACTGGTATTGTCTCCGGTGGCAGTGACCTCCACGTCTCCTCCTTCACGTCCGGTACGTATGTCGGAGTCAATGGTAAGGTAAATCTTGCCCACCTTCTTCTTGCTTGCCGCCATGGCTGCAGGAGCCAGAACGGAAGAAATAAGAGAGGCAACTAACAATGCGGTGCCCACTTTTTTCCATGTAATCATGTCTGCCTGTCCTTTCTTTTTCTAATCATGTTGGAATGAAACGTAAATCTCTCCACAATATAACTATATCACAATTTCCTGGTAAATATCTTACGATATTATAAAACATTTCTTCCCTAAAGGCTGGTGGAACGGGGCAGTGAAAAAATGAACTCGGTTCCCACGCCTTCTGTGCTGACCACGTCAATGTTTTCACCGTGTGCCTGTATGATTTCCTTTACAATGGACAGGCCCAGTCCGGTGCCCTTCTTATCCTTGCCGCGGGACAGGTCGGTTTTGTAAAAACGTTCCCAGATTTTCTTTAAGCTGTCCTTGGGTATGCCGATGCCGGTGTCCTTGACCGACACAAATATCTTTTCATACCGTCCCGATGCCTGGATGTAGATGGTGGAATCGTGATGGCTGAACTTGATGGCATTGTCAATGAGATTGTACATGACCTGCTGTATTTTCCCAAGGTCGGCAAATACCATCTGGATATCATCCGAGAAGGTAAGATCAAAGCTTATATTCTTAGACTCGCAGGTGCCCTCAAAGGAGGCCGCCGTATCCTTTATAACACGGTTGATATCAAAATTGGTCCTGGAGAGATAGCCCCTGGCATCCAGGGAGTTCAGGGTAAGCATGCTCTCTGTCAGCTTGTGAAGGCGTTCTGTCTCGGATATGACCCTGGACAGGTATTTTTCATACATCTCAGCCGGTATGGTGCCGTCCAGAATGGCCTCCAGGTAGCCCTTGATGGAAGTCAGGGGTGAGCGGAAATCATGGGATACATTGGCTATGAAATTCTTTTGGTATTCCTCCATCTTATTCAGCTCGTCGGACATATAATTCAGGGTGTCGGAGAGATAACCCATCTCATCGTGGGTCTTGACATCGATTCGGTAATCCAGGTTACCGGCCGCATATTCATTGGCTCCCACTGTAATCTTGCGAAGGGGCAGGTACACGGTCTGCGTGAATACCAGAAGGATAATAAGGGACAGGCCGAACAGGACGGCGGATGTGATGTAAAGTATGCTTAAGATGCCGTTCTGGGACTGGTTGATTTCGCTGATGGGAAGGTGAATCAGCACATAGCCGTAGGTGTTGTAATTCCCCGTGATGGGAGCCGACACGCTGAGCACGTTTCCGTTAAACATCCCATAGTAATTCCCTATGGTATAGGACCGGTTCCCGATGGAGGCCGGGTCAAAATCGTCTATGGAGGACTGTACCCAGGAGCCGCCCAGGCTGTCCATGACCACGGTGCCCTGACGGTTGACCACCCATATCTCGGCTCTCAGGTAGTGAGACAACGCCCGTATCTGGCTGGAAACCTCCTCGGAATCCAGCCGTTTTCCCTGATACATGGTGCTGCATGACGAGGCGATGATATTTGCCTCGTCATATAGGGCGTCCGCTTTACTCTGAACCAGATAGTCACGGGTCATTTTTGATGAAAATGTGGCAATGGCGATAAAGCCCAGCAAACCGAAAATCAGATATCCCAGTATGAATTTGGAATAAAGAGAACGGGTCATCGTTTCACCTCGAATTTATAGCCGATTCCCCAGACCGTGGTGATGGCCCAGCTGTTGTGATCCTTTATCTTTTCCCGCAGACGCTTGATATGTACATCCACGGTGCGTGTATCCCCAATGTATTCATAGCCCCAGATATGGTCCAGGAGCTGTTCCCTGGTAAATACCTGGTTGGGGGAAGCCGCCAGAAAATACAGAAGCTCCAGCTCCTTTGGCGGCATTTCCACGGAGTGGCCCATATAGATTACGGAATAATTGGTAAGGTTCACAATCAGGTCCGGGTACTCCACGTAGTCGCCCTGCTGCTCGGTGGACGACGGGGCCGGGGCCGGGGCTGCCTGGTAACGGCGCAGCACCGCCTTGACGCGGGCCACCAGTTCCTTGGAATCAAAGGGTTTTATCATATAATCATCAGCCCCCAGCTCCAGTCCCAGTACCTTGTCGAAAATTTCTCCCTTAGCGGACAACATAATGACCGGTACCTGGGAAGAAGCGCGCAGCTCCCTGCAGACCTGATAACCGTCTATACCGGGAAGCATCAGATCCAGCAGTACCAAGTTGGGCCTGAATTCCGGAAATATCTTAAGGGCTTCCTCACCATCCCCCACAATCATTGTCTCATAACACTCTTTCATCAGGTAGAGGGAGATTAATTCTGCAATATTTGCATCATCATCCACAATCAGAATCCTCTGCTTCTCTGCCATGCTATTGTTCCTCCTTGCTGCTGATTTCTACTTAAATGTCACAACGGTTACGCCTGAATCGCCTTCACCAAACTGGCCCAGACGGAATTCCTTTACATATTTGAGCTGGCGCAGACGCTTGTGCACCGCGTTCTTAAGGGCTCCGGTTCCCCGGCCGTGGACCACGCGCACTGTCTGGAGATGGGCCAGATAGGCGTCGTCCAGATATTTTTCCATGGCAGGCACTGCCTCATCCACTGTCATACCTATGAGGTTGACCTCAGCGGACACGGTGGAGGATTTGGACATCTTAATCTGGCTGCTGCCGCTTCCCTTGCCTTTGGCAGCCTTTCCGCCATAGCTTATGGAGCTTCCGTCGCCCAGTGTGGCGCTTATGTCCTTTTCATTAAGAAGCTCCAAATCCCGGATATTCACCAGGGAGCGGAGAATGCCCATCTGGACATATAAATCGCCTTTGGCATTGGGAAGGGTGCTCACAGTGCCCTTCAGGTTCATGGACAGCACTTTGACGCCGTCCCCTATTTTCAGTTTCTTGGGTGAAATGGGCTGGCTGGGTCCCTTGGGTTTTACCGCCAGCTTCTCATCTGTTTTCTTCAGCTGGTCCCTGAGTCTGGCACGTTCAGCTTCCAGCTCCTTGCCAACCCCTGAGCTGGCGGCCAGCTTGTTAATCTGCTTGATGGTCTGGTCCGCTGTTTCCTTGGCCTCCCGGAGGATGCGCTGGGCTTCCTCAGTGGCATTTTTAAGAATCTTGTCCTTGCGCTCGTCCAGGCGCTCTTCCTTCTGGGTCAGACGGTTTTTTAAGGAGGCAATCTCGTCCTTATAGGCGTTGATTTCAGCCTGTTCCTTCTCAATGGTCAGCCGGCTGGATTCCAGACTGGTTAACAGATCCTCGAAGGACTCATCCTTGGCCTCCAGATGGGATTTTGCATCGTCAATGATATATCCGGGCAGCCCCAGCTTCTGGGAAATGGCAAAGGCATTGCTCTTGCCGGGAATACCGATGAGTAACCGGTATGTGGGCTGCAGGGTTTCCACGTTGAATTCGCAGCATGCGTTTTCCACACCGGGCGTACTGAGGGCAAATACCTTCAGCTCGCTGTAATGGGTGGTGGCCATGGTGCGGCACTTCATGTTGTGCAGGAAGGAAAGGATGGCAATGGCCAGGGCCGCTCCCTCTGTTGGGTCCGTACCCGCGCCCAGCTCGTCAAAAAGACAGAGGGACCGGGAATCGGCTTCATTTAAAATGCGCACAATATTAGTCATATGGGCGGAAAAGGTACTTAAGCTCTGTTCGATGCTCTGTTCATCCCCAATGTCCGCGAATACCTGGTCAAACACAGCCAGCTCCGAACCCTCCCACGCGGGGATGTGAAGCCCGGACTGGCCCATCAGGGTAAACAGGCCCACTGTTTTTAAGGACACGGTCTTGCCGCCCGTATTTGGGCCGGTTACAATCAGCAGGTCGAACTCCCTGCCCAGCCATACGTTGATAGGGACAACGGACTGGGGATTCAGGAGGGGATGGCGCCCGTCCTTGATATGGATATAGCCTTTGTCATTGAACACAGGCGCGCTGCATTTATAATGGCGGGCCAGTCCAGCCTTGGCAAAAATAAAGTCCAGCTGCGCCAGAAGCTCCATGTCCATGCGAAGCTCCTCTGTACAGGGAGCCGCCTGGTTGCTGAGGGAGGCCAAAACCGCTTCGATTTCCTTTTGCTCCTGTATCTCCAGCTCCCACATCTCATTGTTCAGCCTGATGATGGCCATGGGCTCAATGAAAAGGGTGGAACCCGTGGCTGACTGGTCGTGGACCATTCCTGATACCTGGTTTTTGTACTCTGACTTTACAGGCAGGCAGTAACGCCCGTCCCTCATGGTGATAACCGCGTCCTGAAGATAGGAACAGTTGGAGTTGAGGATGGAGTTTAACTGGGTGTGGATGCGGTCGGCCGTCACCTTCATGGAACGGCGCACATGGGATAATCCCGGACTGGCATCATCCGCAACCTCGTCCTCAGAGAGGATGCAGCGTTTGATTTCATTGTTCAGAGGAGTCAGGGGCTCCAGTCCCGCAAACAGGGGCTCCAGAGAGTCAAAGTCATCCTGGGATTCGCCGGTTCTCCTTCCGTCCTCGTCTGCCTCATGACGCCCGTAGGCCTTGGCTCTGGCTGCCACGGTCAGGAGAGAGCTTATGGAGAGCAGTTCGGGTATGCTTAAGGAACTGCCGATATCCAGGCGCTTCAGGGAATCTCCGATATCCCTGATACCTGAAAATGACACGGAACCTTTAAGACGGATCCGCGTCACTGCATCCGTAGTCTGTGACTGCCAGGTGCGCACCTCCTCCAAATCAGAGGAAGGGGAGAGACTCTGGCAGAGGGCTTTTCCCAGAGGAGAAGCCGCATATTCTGTGAGCTGGTTTATGATTTTATCGTATTCTAAAGTTTTTAACGCTTTCTGATTCATTGATTTCACCTGTAATTTCCGTAAAAATGCTGGATTTAAAAGGACTTTTTCCCAAAAGCCGACATTTAAATTATACCATAAAAATCGATATTTACTATCTTTTTTGCTATCTTTTCATATTTAAAATCTTGCATAATACTGGGAAGAAACGTATAATAGAGGATAAGAGTCTTCGCAAGGAGGAGTACTATGGCGGATAAACGTGCTGACCAGCATAGAGATTTAGACCGGCAGGACCAGACTCCGGACAAGTCTCATCGTTTTATTAATGAGAAGATTGTACGGCAGCCCATGACCAGACGGCAGATTGCCCGGAAAATCCTGTTGACCATTTTTTGTGCCGTTCTGTTTGGCGTGTTGTCGGCCATTTGTTTTGTTGTGAGCAGACCTGTGGCTGAGAGGATTTTAGGTCAGGAGACTCCTGAGGAGAGCAGCCAGATTACCATACCAAAGGATGAACCGGAAACCATGGCACCCGTTGTGATGGAGACTGAGCCTACAGAACCGGCCATGACCGAGGCAGTGGATGAGATGGTACGCTCCGAGATGGAGAAATACCGTTATTCCATCGATGATTTGAATAAATTGTACAGCAACCTGCGCGCCATTGCCAGTGACGCGGATGACAGCCTGGTGGTGGTCCATTCCATTCAGCATGAAAAAGACTGGTTCGACAATCCCATCGAGACATCGGGACAGTTTTCCGGAGTGGTCATAGCCAGGACCCGCACTGAGATTCTGGTTCTCACCCCGGACAAGGCCGTGGAGGCAGCTGATTCCATTGAGGTGGCGTTCCCGGACGGAACCATGATGGCCGGAATTGTGAAGCAGAGTGATACCATTATGGGGCTGTCCGTGGTGAGCGTGGACGCGGCCCAGATGGACAGCGAGCAGTTTAAGAAGGTGGAGGCCATCAAGCTGGGCAACTCTTACGGGGTAAAGCAGGGCGACATGGTGGTGGCCATCGGCGCGCCGGCCGGTATTGTCCACTCCAGCGATTATGGAAATATATCCTATGTGGTGCGCAATGTCCATACGGTGGACGGCAGCTCCAGGGTGTTCTATACCAGCGCCAGCGGAGATGCGGAGGCGGGGACATTTCTCCTGAACACTTCGGGCGAGCTCATCGGATGGGTTACGGACAAGTACGACGAGGACGGCGTGTGCAGGATGACCACAGTGGTGGCCATATCTGATTATAAAGGCATATTGGAGATGATGAGCAACGGTATTCCGGCCCCGTATTTCGGGATCAAGGGACAGGAAGTAAGCCAGGCCATGGCGGACAGCGGAATGCCTTCCGGGATCTATGTGATATCGGCAGTGACAGACGGTCCCGCATATAACGCAGGCATACAGCCAGGGGATATCATCACATGGATGAACGGCGAAAAGGTGGGAAGCCTGAAGGATTTCCAGAACCAGGTGGAAAGCCTGCACGCAGGAGATAAGATCAAGGTGGCGGTCCTGAGAAACGGTAAGGATGAATATAAGGAAATTGAGTTTTCAGTGACAGTTGGAGCCAGGTAGCGGCTGCGGTTAGGCGGCAGTCAGTTTCAGGCAGTGTGAGAAGTCAGGCAAGGGGGCCAGGCAGTGTTAACAGCCTGGCTGCGTTGTTGTCAGGGAGCGGAAGGTATTGGCCGAGTGGCAGATGGCTGCATGGTTTGCCAGGCGTATAAAAAAGGGTAATAATTAGGTTTATAAAATAGAAAGAAGAGGAAAATAGAACATGAGATATATCGACACCTTCAGGGAAGGTATGCACATTGCAGATGTGTACCTGTGTAAGAACAAGCAGATTGCCCTGACAAAGAATGGCAAGGAATACGGCAATCTGGTGATGCAGGACAAGACAGGTACCATTGACGCCAAGATATGGGATTTGGGTTCTCCGGGAGTCGGGGAATTTGAGACCATGGATTACGTTCATGTGGAGGCGGATGTGACTCTGTTCCAGAGCTCCTTCCAGCTGAATGTGCGCCGGATTCGCAGGGCACAGGAGGGAGAATATGTGGAGGCAGATTACCTGCCGGTGTCAAAGAAGGATATAAAGAAAATGTACGAGGAGCTTCTGGGATACATAAGAAGTGTGAAGAATCCTTACCTTCAGAAGCTGTTGTGCGGCTATTTTGTGGAGAACCCGGCTTTTGCAAAAGCGTTCCAGTTCCATTCCGCAGCCAAGACCGTGCATCACGGATTCGTGGGCGGTCTGTTGGAACACACGCTCAGCGTGACAAAGCTGTGCGATTACCATGCCGGATATTACCCGATGATTAACCGTGATTTGCTGCTGACAGCAGCCATTTTCCACGATATTGGCAAGACCAGGGAGCTTTCACGCTTTCCGGAGAATGACTATACAGACGACGGACAGCTTCTGGGCCATATTATCATCGGTACTGAGATGGTGGGTGAAAGCATCCGCTCTATACCGGGATTCCCGGAGAAGCTGGCGACAGAGCTTAAACACTGTATTCTGGCCCATCACGGGGAATTAGAGTACGGCTCACCTAAGAAGCCGGCGCTTTTGGAGGCATTAGCCCTCAACTTTGCCGATAACACGGATGCCAAGATGGAGACCATGATAGAGGCGCTTCAGTCCGGCGGGGAGAATAAAGGATGGCTGGGGTACAACCGGCTGCTGGAGTCCAATATCAGAAAGACAACGGAATAGGACGTTGATTTTGGGCAATAAAGAGAAATAACAGGACCGAATAAATAAGGCTGAAAACATTTAGTTTGGGTACGGGATTGCGGAATATGTCCTTGACCATTGTGTTTTCAGCCTTTTGTAATAACAGAATAAATAACAGGACAGGTGAAATGGTATGGAAAAGAATCAGGAATTTATTGTGACAATAGAGGATATGAATGAGGATGGAGCAGGCGTGGGGAAAGTGGATGGTTACATCTGGTTTGTCAAGGACGCGGTGATTGGAGATGTGGTGCGGGCAAAGGCTATGAAGATGAAGAAATCATATGGATTTGCCAGGCTGATGGAGGTGCTGGAGCCGTCAGGCTCCCGCGTCATTCCGCCATGCCCGGTGGCAAGGCAGTGCGGGGGCTGTCAGCTTCAGGCCATGAGTTATGAAGAACAGCTGAAATTTAAAGAGCGTAAGGTGATGAATAATCTGATTCGCATAGGCAAATTTGCTGAGAATGAGATCCATATGCTTCCTATTATGGGGATGGAGGAACCCTGGAGATACAGGAATAAGGCCCAGTTTCCATTTGGAAAGGATAAGGACGGAAATGTAATTGCCGGTTTCTATGCAGGGCGGACTCATGCCATTGTTGAAGCAGAGGACTGCCTGTTGGGGGTTGAGGAAAACAGGAAAATTCTGGATATTGTAAAGCGGTTTATGAAGGAAATGAAGATAGAGCCCTATGATGAGATTACGCATAAAGGGTTGGTGAGGCATGTTCTGATTCGGAAGGGGTTTAAGACATGTGAAATAATGGTCTGTCTGGTGATAAATGGAAAGAAGCTTCCGGGACAAGAGCGCCTGGTGAAGATGCTGGCCGGCGGAGATGGGGAGGAGACGAATGGGAAGGAAATTGGCAGGAAGGAAACGAGCGGGAGAGAGACGAAAGGGAAGGAAACAGATGGGTGCGGAATTAGAGGCATGACCAGTATTTCTTACAGCGTGAATCAGGAAAAAACTAATGTGATTATGGGGAAGGAGATTGTAAATCTCTATGGCCCTGGATTTATAACAGATTATATTGGAAATGTGAAATATCAGATATCACCGCTTTCATTTTACCAGGTGAATCCTGTACAGACGGAATGGCTTTATGGGACAGCGCTGGAATATGCCGGGCTTACGGGAAATGAGACTGTGTGGGATCTGTATTGCGGAATCGGCACTATTTCATTATTCCTGGCACAGAAGGCTAAGAAAGTATATGGTGTGGAGATTGTACCCCAGGCCATAGAGGATGCCAGGAGGAATGCAGAGATAAACGGTATTGATAATGCGGAGTTTTTTGTGGGAAAAGCCGAGGAGGTACTGCCGGAACAGTTTGAAAAGAATCATGTCCATGCGGATGTGATTGTGGTGGACCCTCCAAGAAAAGGGCGTGATGCGGTTTGTCTGGATACCATACTCAAAATGAGGCCGGAACGGGTGGTGTATGTCAGCTGTGACTCGGCTAC
>JAJQEA010000334.1:1444-13725 GCA_021201905.1 Clostridia bacterium | reverse complement strand
GTCCAGTCAATCTCAGCCGGTTTCGCGAAGCTGTCGGCAGTCAGCTCCAGGACTGCATCCAGTAAGTCATCCACACAGATATCCAGCTGTTCTTCGGTAAGCCTTCCTTCCTCTACCGCTTTCAAAAGCTGCCTCGCGGAATCCAGCCCCGGCGTGGGCATCTCCAGATTGGATCGGAGGGCTACGCCGCGGACATGGTCATTGGAACCGCCCCAGTCTGTCACCACCATCCCCTCATATCCCCACTCTTCGCGCAAAATCTCTTTGAGCAGATGTTCATTCTCGTTGGCATAGCTTCCATTTACCTGGTTATAGCTGGTCATCAGCGCTTTGGCTTTGCCCTCTTTTACGGCAATCTCGAATGCAGTCAGGTAAATCTCCCTCAGGGTACGCTCATCCACCACCGCATTCATGGCCATACGGCGCAGCTCCTGGCTGTTGACCGCAAAATGTTTTGGGCAGGCATAAACACCTTTTCTCTGGATTCCCCGGACATAAGCTGCCGCCATCTTCCCCGCCAGATATGGGTCTTCTGAAAAATACTCGAAGTTGCGCCCGCATAAAGGACTTCTCTTGATATTCAGCCCCGGTCCCAGAAGGACATTCACCCCCTGTACCGCTGCCTCTTCTCCCAGAGCCTCACCCAGCTCTTCTGCCAGTTCTTCATCCCAGCTGTTCACCACGGTTGCTGCCGTAGGAAAACAGGTTGCCGGCAGGGAGGGATTCAGCCCTAAGTGATCCCCTGCCCCCGCCTGCCTGCGGATACCGTGAGGGCCATCTGAACAGAAGATGGATGGAATACCAAGTCTGGGAATATCCCGGCTCTGCCATTCGTTTTTACCACTTAAAAAAGCCGCTTTTTCCTCCAATGTCATTTTTCCTATCAATTCTGCATGTTTCAAACCATTCCCCTCCCCGTTTGATCCGCCTGTTTTATACCTGTCTATATTCTTACGACTCTTTGCGTTTTTTGCTGCCTTTTATCACCATTGCTTCCACAGCCGCCAGTCCAATCAAAAGAACCATATCCAGACCAATGGCTGCCTTCTTCCATGTTTCCATTCCCACACTGGCTCCGTCGCCATCATAGGCCCAGCTTCCAACCACGGTATACATTACATTTTTACAGGCATTTCTCATCTGCTTCACAGAGGTAGGATGATTGCGGTCCGCCACATTATTTTCAGGTCCGTCAAACGTAGACAACATAGCGTCTACACCATTGGCCAGTGCCGCGTCCGCATTCATGAAGCCATGTCCGTTGTTGCGGAAGAAGTCTGTCAGTGCCATTCCGCAAAACCCCCACTCACCTCTGAGTACTGTATTTAAAAGACTGCTGTTCTCGCCGGTCCATCTGTGCCCCAGAAAGCTCCAGGATACCATAACTGCATTGGCTCCGCCTTTTTTCACGGAAATTTCAAAAGGCTTTAAGTAAATTTCGCGGATTGCCTGTTCATTGGACCATACGCTGACCATTTTTCCATTGCCTTCATATAAGGCAAAATGTTTGATATAGGAATAAACACCCTGGTCCATAGCGCCTGCCACAGCACTGGCCCCTATCATTCCGGCTAATACTCCATCCTCTGAGAAATACTCATAATTTCGCGCCCCAAACGGAGTTCTGTGGGTATTCATTCCCGGTGCATACCAGCCGTGAGCCCCCATTTCCCGGCTCATCTTGCCCATACATCTGCCCCATTCACCTGCCAGATCCTGGTTCCATGTGGAAGCAATCACTACTTCGATAGGAAATCCGATGGAGCCAACTCCGGTAAAGTTGTTGTTGATGGCAGCCGGTCCGTCAAAATCCAATGTACCTATTTTGCCTACCGAATCAATGGCTGGTGTCTGATATCCGGACATGGCAACCATCCCTGCCATCTCATCTGCTGTAAGCTGGTCTAACAATGTCTCCCAGCGCGGATCATCATACTCAGCGCCCCGCATATCGGCCAGCTTCATACCATTCTTTGCCCCTGTAACAGGCATGGTATCGCCGCTGTCTAAGTAAGTAGTTTTATCAAAGTTGCTGTTCAGATGATATTCAGACAGATATGGCTCTGTCAGCTCCAGATTTGACGGTGCAGCGGTTGCCTTTTCCATGTTGGCAAACCGGTCTGCCCTGGAAAGATAGACTACATCCCCTGCCGCCTCATCAAATACACTGACTGCCGCAATCTGGTCAGATTCCCTTTTTTCGTCCTGATTATAAACCTTTGTCTGAGACACCTGATATTCTTTCTGATCCAGTATATTGTGGGAATCACTGTTTACAGAGAGGATATAGCCGCCTGCTTCCAGCACATAAGCCTTTTCTGTCATATAATCGAAAGATGCCGTATCCTCCGCTGCAAAGGACAGGGTCAGGGTCTGGGACTGTCCCGGCTGCAGCAAATCTGTTTTTGCAAATTGCAGAAGATTTGCCGTTGCCTTTTCAATACCACCATTCTGATAAGGCGGATTAAAATACAGTTCCACCACATCCTTACCAGCTGTTTCTCCTGTATTCGTCACTGTCACATCCAGCTCAATTTGTCCGTCTTTTTCCTTAAGCTCCCCCATTTTCTGTTCAAAAGTAGTATAGCCCAGGCCATATCCAAAGGGATACTGAACTGTCTGTTCGTAATCAATGATTCCTTCATCTGCTGCTGTCTCGTAGAATTTATATCCCACATAGATTCCTTCCACATAATTGGTAAAGGAAGGTGCAAATACCTGGGGCTTACCCGCGTTCATGCCTTCCACAGCCAGGTCAGCGAGATTCGCATATGCAGTCTTTTCTCCATTGTTCCACCATGGAGCCGACTTCATATCGTATACAAAGGTGTCTGGTGTCCTGCCCGAAGGATTTACCTCCCCATTCAACACCCTGCCAAGTGCATTAAATCCCACATTGCCTGTACCCGGGCACCATACCACAGCTTTAATTGGATCGTACTCTTCCACAAACCCCAGCTCAAATTGATTGGCGCCGTTATAAATTACAACTACCTTGTCAAAATTGGCGCAGACCATCTCCACCATGTCCCGTTCTGTCTTGGACAGCTGCAAATAATGTTCTCCTGCCGGAAAATCTTCGTAATCCGCTGAATTGTTGTCGTAAGAGGACTTGCTCACATCCATAGGGATATCATTATGCCCTTCTCCCGCCTTCCTGGAAATCACAATGGCCGCCACATTAGAAAACTCTTTTGCGCCCTGAATCAGTCCCTCCGGATAAGCAGAAACCGGCGGTTCCGGAAGCGTCCAGCTCTGCTTCTGAATTGACATCTCCGGTTTGTCTGCCCCGTAGCTGTCATAAAAATCGAGCAGCTCCTGGTTGACCGCGAAACCGGCATTCTGAAGTCCCTGGACCAGGCTTACAATCTCGTACAAGTCATTAATGCCTCCTGAACCAGCTCCTCCGTAAGCAGGATTGACTGCTTCCCATCCAAAGAGATTCAGTTTTTGTGTTCCGGAAAGAGGAAGCATCCCCTCATTTTCCAAAAGTACGATTCCCTCTTCCATGATATCCTCTGCCGTCCGGGCAGATTCCTCATTCGTGGCATCGCTTATGGTTCCGTTTCCTGTTGCCAATCCAATCAATGTGGACATGGGGCCAAAACAGATCATGTTTACACACACTATCATTACCAGAAGCATGGCAACCACGGCGTTGCCCCTTACAAAGAAGCGTTTTCCCCCTGGCATTTTTCGGCATGCAACCATAATCCCTATTCCAATTATAACGGCCGCAATGATCCCGATTATGTAGGGCTTACATAACTGAAGGACTGCAAGGACATCTTCCATCTCAACACTAATCATGTTCATACCTCCTGCTTTTTCACTTAGTGGTTTTTGATACTTTGTGCATTCCCCTTACTCAGCACTTGTTTCGTGTCCACATTATAACACCCTGTTTTCTGCTATGCGGAATTTGGCATGAAATGCATCTATCCGGCACAAGATACAAGCAACACTCAAAACAGCTATCACAAAATGCAGAACCCAGAGGCAGATTAACCTCTGGGTAACAAAATTTTTAATTCAAACCAGTTCTGGACCTGTTCAAAGTTCACGCTGCCGCCATACTTCTCCGCCGCCGCACAAATACTTCTCAGTCCGAATCCGTGGTTCTGCTTGTCTGCTTTTGTTGTTGTAATTAAACTGTGTTGATTCTTTATGATTTCTGTCTCACAGTAGTTTTCAATTTTAATGAAAACAAAATTTTTCTTTGCTGATACCGATATATGAATCAGCCGTTTCTCTTCCTCCGGAATCAGAATCACATGTTCGATGGCATTATCCAGTGCGTTTCCAAAAATGGAACAGATATCCATAACATGCATAAAATCCAGCAGTTTTCCATCTGCCACGCATGTAATCTGAATATTGTTCTTTCTGCAATGGAACAATTTCGCAGCCAGGATTGTATCCAGCACCTGGTTTCCTGTTTTACTCAGTGTTCCAAATGCACTGACCTCTTCTTCCATAGTATCCAGCCACTTCCTGCGCTTCTGATCATCTGTCTCCATCCGCAGGGCAGCAATCTGGTGCTTCAAATCATGATATTTCACATGAATCAAATCCAGGCTGTCCTGATAATTTCTATATTGGTCATACTGGCTTTTAAGTACCGCATTCATGGCAGCCAGTTCGCGCTCTGCCATATAATCACAAATCCGGCTTTGATAAGCAAAGAGAACCGCAATCCCGCCAAAATCCACCAGGGTGCGGATTGAAAAAATATCTGCCATGCGGGAGCTGGTAAAGGGGAGATTGCTATAAAGGTAACTCAGGTTGCTGAATGCAAAAATCGCGGCCGCGATCCCGGCCGCCGCCAAAGCCTCCCGGAGGGTCAGCTGATTAAGATAGTCATCTGTAAGAGACGGCCGCTCCAGATAAACAGCAACCCAGAAACAGCCGCCATATATGACAATAACAAAAATCACCTGGATCCACAGACTCCCATATCCCATGGACCGCAGGAATGCAAATACCTGCCATTCAAGGGATGCGGCAAACTCTGCCAAAAGAAAGGCCCTGGCGCCACAATACCCGGCTCCCAACACAGACAAGCCGCCGCCCAGCAAAAGGAACACATACATAATAGCGACAGCAACTGCCATACATGTAAGCCAAAAAGCCACCGGCAGATTCCCTGTCAATTCAAGAAATGTAATCTGTAAAGCCATCACTGCCAGACTGATACACCAAAAAGAAAGACTCCGCAACTTTTCCCTTTTAATCAGATATAAATATACCATACAGGCGCCCCACTCTGCCAGGGCAGTGCATATTCTGGGAATATCCTGATTGTACTGCATTATCTATCCCTCATTCATGTATTGTATCAACAGCTCCATAAACTCTTTCTTCTTATTCCGGCTGACGGGAATCCGCTCACCGCAGATGATACAGTCGTTGCCGGATATTCCATCCACATGCTTCATATTAATCAGATACCCCTTTCCACAGCGGAAAAATCCATATCCACCCATGGAATCTTCCAGTTCTTTTAGCGTAATCCTGGACAGAAACTCACCCTTTGCCGTCCGGTAGCATGCATAGTGCCCCTGGCTTTCAATATAGTAAATATCCGAAACAGCCAGTTTTTGCAGACCGTCCTCTGTGGGAACTGATATAGATGTCTGCACTGCCTTTTTCATTCGGCCAATGGCCTTGTCCAGCTTTTGGGAAAATGCGAAATATTCCACCGGCTTTACCACATAATCCATGGCATCCACCTCATATCCCCGCACCGCATACTGAATCATATTGGTGATAAACATAATAATCACTTCGTTGTCCAGCGTTCTGATTTTCTCAGCAGCCGTCATCCCATCCATGAACCGCATCTGAATATCCATTAATATAATATCATATCCTCCGCGGTAATCATCTGTTATATCCTCCCCGTCCGCAAAGGTTGTAATCCTGATCCGCCTCCCCCTGTCTTTCTCATATCACTCGATATATTCCTTAAGCTGCTGAACAAATAACGGTTCATCCTCTACGATTGCAATATGAATCAGGTCCATCTCTGTGTCCCCTTTCCCTGCTTTTTCTGATAATAGTATATCAGAAAAATAGCAGGAAAACAAAATGTTTAATTTTCTACTTGATGTTTATTCATCCCATTCTATAACCGGTTTTTCAAGAAGCCTTTTGTAGTAGGAACTTGTCTGATACAGCGCAACTGCGGGATTATGACCAAGAACACGATCCTTTGTAATCAATGTGGTCGTCAGAGCCTCAGCATATTTATAAAACAGGCTGTCGTGACCCACGCACAGTCCCACGACCACATTTAGTCCTGTTCCGGCATCATTTAACCTTTTTGCCTGCAGAATGGGATTGCACATAACAGGCCCTGTCTTTGTGTATGTTTGGTCCAGGCCAATGGACGTTTTATCCTTAGACCCCACTTTGCAGATTGCTCCATACACCTCAAATCCATTGAGCCTCAGGATTTTTGCAAATAGGCGGCTCTCCTCTATCAGTCCTGAACAGGTGGCAATTCCAATCTTTCTGGCTCCTATCTGTTTTGCGAACTCCATGATTTCTTCCACACGTGTATAGATTCCTGAATATTCCAACTCTACCCGGGCCCCTGCGATTGCCGCTCTGTGGTTCTCGTCGTTTTCCATATACAGTTTTTCCAGTTCTTCCGCCTCTTTCTGTGTGACACCTTGTGTCAGGCAGAAATCCGGATATTTCCCGCTTCTCATCTTGCAGTTTAAGCTGCCGCAGTCTACACAGCTTAAGATTTTTCCATTATTCTGAACATTCATAAACTTTCTCTCTCATCATTGAAGTTTTTTTTTCTAATTTTGCGGCACGGCGCTTTTCCAGACGGTCTACAATGACAGTAGCGGACATGTCGCCAAGACAGTTCATAGAGGTGGTTCCCATATCAAAGAAACGATAGAATCCTCCCACCATGAGAACGATATCCAAAGGCATGCCAATTGCAGTCCCGACAATCATAAGGTTCATCAGTCCGCCTCCCGGAACACCGGAACCCGCGCTGGTAACCAGTGTTGTAACAAACAGAATGTTAACAATCTGGGTGATGGTGAGAGGGATTCCCATGGCCTGGCCGCTGAAGATAAGGACGACACCGCAGAGAATTGCCACGCCATCCTTGTTGACAGTGGCTCCCAAGGGGATGCCCAGGGATGCCACAGACTCGTCACATCCAAAATTCTGTGTGGCAACTTCCATGCTGACCGGAATAACAGCGTTGCTGCTGCATGTACTTGCTGCGGTAGCGAATGTGTTAAATGCCTTTCTTAAGAAGGTAATTGGACCGATACCCGTAAGGAGCCAGAGCAGCAGACAGTAAACCACGATCAGATGCAGCGCGCAGCACAGATAAAAGGTGCCAAGAATCTTTCCAATTGTGACAAGGAGCCCGACGCCATATTTTCCCAGGGATGATGCCATAAGGCAGAATACACCGATAGGTGCCAGCTTTAAGGCAATATTGATAATAGACATCACAAGGTCACTCATAGCCACAAACCAATTCCGGACCGGCTCTCTTTTTCCTTCCGGCAGAAGTACAATGGCAACGCCGATGATACAGGAAATGATAACCACCTGCATCATATCTCCGGAAGAGAAGGTGGCAAAAATATTGCTGGAAAACATACTCTTAAAGAACTCTGCAATTGTGGGCATCTCATTGACCACAATATCTTCCGTGGCAGCCTCATAGCTGAAGCCGCTGCCCGGGCTTAGGATACTGGTGACACCAATGCCAAGAACACCTGCACAGATTGTTGTAAAGATATAAAATACGATTATTTTTATTCCAATCCTGCCCAGGGCTTCCGGGCTGTCCATGCTGCTGATGCCTTTTACAAGCATGCACACCACGATTGGCACTAAAAACATCTTCATTAAGTTCAGCCAGATATCTCCGATGAATCCAATATAGGACGCTGGTTTTCCTATTATAATGCCTGCCAGCGATCCCAAAATCATTGCAATCAGAATCATTGTTATGTCGCTGATTTTCCTTTTCTTCATTGTTTTTCCCCCTTACAATCCTTTTTAGTTTTCATTCAGTATAAACCGCTCATCCTTTGCCACAGCCCACAGCTTTCCATCCCGGTAATAGTGGCGGTCCAGATGGGCGGATATCTCGGTCCAGATACGCGGAACAGTTAGGCCCCATTCTTCCATGCGCTGTTCAAGAGTGATTTCTTCTTCGCCCTGGCGGCCAAGAATCACAATTTCATCGCTGGGCTTTGCGTCCGGGAAGTCGGTAAGATCAAGAATGGTATATTCCAGTGAGACGGTACTGGCAACCGGACACTTTCTGCCATGCAGAAGAACATATCCTCCCGCAATCTTGGGACTGATTCCATCACCCATGCCTCCCACCATGATACCAATTCGCTTTGGTGTATCCATTTTAACTGCTTTATATTTTTCTCCAAATTTGCCTCCAACCACTTCATTTACGTGGACCAGACGGCTCTTCCAGCTTACCAGGGGCGCTTTCAGCTGCGGATGCTCCGCTCTTCTCGTCAATGGTGAATATCCCCACATTGCGCGTCCCGGACAGATTCCGCTCATGCGTATATCAGGAAGTGCAATGCAGCCCGGCGTGTTTGCCAGCTGCCGGAACGGAATCCGGTCTGCGTCCTCACCGATTGCATCCATGGCGGCCTTAAACCGGGAGTACTGCCATACAGCGTAATCCGCCCCCTCATCCGGCCAGTTCGCCGACGCCATATGACTGTATACGCCCCCTACATGAATATTGGGCATATTGGAAACTTCCCTGAAAAAATCCGGAAATTCCTCGGCGTTCACGCCAATTCTTCCCCTTCCCATGTCTATCTTGATAAAGACATCGGAAGGTCCTGAAACCGCCTCCGAAAATGACCTGGCCGCATCAATGGACAGAATGGTTGGTATCAACCGATACCGGACATACAGCTTAGCTGTCTCCTGAATCAGATTGCTTGCAAAAATCAGAATCGGCATATTAACTCCGTTTTCTCTCAACAAAATACCTTCATCTATACTTCCAACCCCCAGATAATCAGCTCCGCATTCTTCCAGAACCTTTCCACAGGCTACAATGCCATGACTGTACGCATTCACCTTAATAGCGGGCATGATCTTCACATCCGGCCCCACCATTTTTTTTAGCGCAAAAAAATTGTCCCTGAGGTTGTCCATATTAAATTCCAGCCAGCAGAACCTGCTGATTTGATAATTTTTCATTTTCTTAATCCTCCGATAACTCTTTATAGTAATTAATCAGGCATCCTTTTAATAGGATGTCACGTTCCGTCTCTGTCAGCGCTCCCATCATCAGCGTCATATCGAACATTTCGCCAGTCCCGGTCAGAACTTTTGCGGGAATCTCCCGCCGATTTTCTTTTATCATACCACGAATATCAGAAATGAAAATATAATCACCTGCTCCACAGGGCAAATCCTTGCCTTCTGGAAGCACAAAAGGAAGAATTCCCCAGTTGATACAGTTGCTTCTGTATCTTTTAGTGGCATATTCCACACATATATTCGCAAGGCCGCCCAGCACCTTCTGACAGGAAGCCGCCTGTTCCCTGGCTGACCCATCCCCTGGCTTCACCGCAAAGAGACAGGAGCCATACTGTGTATTACCGGCAAGTTCTTCTGCATTTCCGAAATGCGAGAGCACATCCAGCAGGTGCTCCGGCGTATTCCCTTCCTTGCGTTTCATTTCATCCGCCTGAATTTCTCTGCAAATGCCGGCGAATCCCGGTACACGGCGGCAAAGCGTATAATCTGCAAGGCGGATGGGATTGGACCGGTAAGAGGCGGTATCCCCGGACGGAATCAGCTCATCCGTGGACGTCACATGATCCCGGATTACAGCAGAAAGCTTCAGAAGGCAGTTTTCTCCCAGCGGTTCCATGTCCGGCCAATCCACTATATTGGGCCCGGATACGATTTCTACAGACGGGTCTGCCTTGCCATATCCGTAATATACCCTTTTATCATAGATACTGCGGTCAAAGGTATACGCCATATCCGGAACTGTATATGCCACATCTGTACCGGCGGTAATCCTGCCTCCATTTGCGGCTGTGGCCGCAATGGACCTGGCATCCATCAGCGCAACTGAGCTATACTGTTTTTCATTCGGCTTGCTCCCCTCCCGGTTGGGGAAGTTGCGTGTTGCGTGGCGTATGGAAAATGCCTGGTTCGCAGGCGTATCTCCATAGCCGGAGCAGGAACCGCAGATACACGGTTTCATAATCACCCCGGAACTTAAAAGCGTTTCGACTGCCCCCGCCCGGGTCAGAGCCAGGTTTACCGGCATGCTGGACGGATAGGCCGTTACATTAAATCCGTCATTTCCAAGACTTTTACCATCAAGTATAGCCGCCATTTCCATAAGGTTTTCGTAAAGTCCGCCTGCACACCCGGCAACACTTCCCTGGTCAGCATATGGCCTGTGGTTTTTCATCTTATCCTTAAAGGAAAGAGCTCCAATCCCAAACAGCTGGTCTGCTTCCTTCTGTACAGCGTCAAATATTTCCTCTGCATGTTCCTGGAACTCATGGACGGTATACACATTGCTGGGATGGAAAGGCATGGCAATCATGGATTGTGCCTTGCTTAAGTCAACTGTAATGATAGTATTGTAATATGCGGTTTTGACGGCTTTCAGCAGCTTAAAATACTCCGAACGGCCATGGAGCCTATAATAATTCTCTGTTACCTCATCCGTCTCCCATATAGAAGACAGGCAGGAACTTTCCACCATCATAGTGTCAATATTGCACCGGAAATCCGCGGAAAGATTTTTCATGCCGGGACCAGCGAATTCAATGATTTTATTTTTTACGATTCCATCTTTAAATGTTGCCCCAATAATAGAAAGCGCAATGTCTAAGGGTCCTACTCCTCTGGGTGGCTTCCCGGTGAGATAACACAAAACCACCTCCGGCGCCGGTATATCATATGTTCTCTCCAGCAGCTGCTTGACAAGCTCCGGCCCGCCTTCGCCAAATCCCATTGTACCCAGCGCTCCGTATCGGGAATGGCTGTCCGATCCCAGAATCATATTTCCGCATTTTACCATTTCTTCCCGGACATATGTATGCATAACCGCCAGATTTTCAGGAACATAGATTCCTCCGTATTTATGGGCCGCTGTCAGTCCAAATATGTGGTCATCTTCATTGATGGTTCCCCCCACTGCGCAAAGGCTGTTGTGGCAGTTGGTCATTGCATAGGGAATGGGGAACCGCTTCATTCCGCTGCTTCTGGCAGTCTGGATAATGCCCACATAGGTCAGGTCCTGGGAAATCAGCGCGTCAAAATGAATCTGCATCTGAGCCGAGTCCGGGGATGTGCTGTGGGAACGAAGAATTTGATAAGCAATCGTATTCTCAAGCCCGGCCTCAGGGGAGATTTCTCCGTAGCTGCAGACATTCCCGTCGCGCAGGAAATCCCCATTTAAGTTGATGTGAATCATGTATGCTTCTCCTTTCTGGTATGTAACTATCCTGCTGTTATATATAGCAATTTACATGCCAACTATATTTTTTTAAAAACCATATAAAATCTGCAATAATCACTGCAATAATCATCTTTTATTATTTGCCATTTCAGACCAAGTGTCTTATAATTAAACATATATTGATTCTAAAGTCCTAAATCAAAACCATATGACAGAGTGAATTTCGAGGTAAAACCATGTATGAAAATGAACTGCTGATTATTTCAGTTTATCCGGGAATGATGAATGACATCAATGCTGTATGCGGCTCTCTACAGATTAATCCAACCATTTTAGAGTGGGAAATTGCTGAGAATACGTTAATCAGCCATCTGCGAACCATGTTCCGGAAAACCGGTGTTCCGGATGCTATCATAAGCAGAGGCGCAACCGCAAATCTGGTGGAGCAGAATATACCGGAGGCTGTCTCTGTGAGAGCGGAACCAGGAGACCTTGAACTTTTAGAAACCTTAAAGGCAGCCAAATGTCACGGCCCAAAGATTGGGCTGCTGATGTTTGAAGATTATCTTAAGAGCTATAATCTTCAGGCAGCAAAAGAGCTTCTGGGAATCAGCAGTCTGACGCTGTACCCCTTCCGTTCCAGGGAAGATATCATCCGTCAGGTCCGCCAGGGCAGCGCTGACGCCATGGATGTCTTGGTCGGCGGAGGAACCCTTGCATACCGCACCGGTAACTCATGCGGGATAAAAGTTTTACCGGTCTACTCCGGGCAGCATGCGCTGAGAAACGCTGTTAAACAGGCCCTGTCCATTATTGA
>JAJQEA010000334.1:0-1434 GCA_021201905.1 Clostridia bacterium | reverse complement strand
TGCCAGACAGAGGGAAAAACTGCAGCTAAAGTGTTTCACCGAGGCAGTTTCTTCGATCACCGAGGGGGTGCTCTCGATTGAAGATGGAAGATTTATCGTCGCCAACAAGGAAATTGGGCATATATTCAAGACAGATGAACAGGCGTTGATTGGGAGAAAGGTTGATAACACGGACGACACCCTGGTTGCTGGATACATCCGGCACTTTCTCATGAACAGCAGGGAGCGCGAAAAGGTACTGAAAATATTGGGCCAGGACTATTACATTAAAAAAAGCCATTTTGAAGAAAAGGGCAAAAAGAGAATCGTTGCGATTTTCCGCAGAGCACGTGATATTCAGGAACAGGAACAAAGGGTAAGGACAGAGATACGGAATACTGGCTTTTTTGCCAGGTACCATTTTTCAGATATTATTGCGGAAAGCGGGATCATGCGGCAGCTCCTAAAAAAGGCAGCAACCTATGCGTCCACAGATGCAAATATATTAATCGGCGGCGACAGCGGTACCGGCAAGGAGTTATTGGCACAGAGCATCCATAATGCCAGCGCCAGAGCAAAAGAACCATTTGTAGCAGTCAATTGTGCTGTAATTCCTGCGTCCCTTCTGGAAAGCGAATTATTTGGTTATGAGGAGGGTGCCTTTTCAGGCGCCAGCAAAGGCGGAAAGCGGGGACTGTTTGAGGTGGCGCATAAAGGCACCATTTTTCTGGATGAAATCAATTCCATGCCCTTGGAACTTCAAAGCGTACTGTTGAGGACACTCCAGGAAAAAGAAATCCGAAGAATCGGCTCCCAGCGCAATATTTATATTGATGTCCGGGTTATTGCCGCCAGCAACAGCGACCTTATGAAAATGATCCGGGAAGAAAAATTCCGTATGGATTTGTATTACAGGTTGAACACCCTACGCCTGACTCTTCCTTCTCTTGACAAGCGCAGAGAAGATATCCGTCCCCTCGCCATATCGTTCCTTAACCATTACATCCAAAAATATTCCCTGCCGCTGCCGGCCCTGTCTGAAGACAATTTCCGCGTTCTGGAAAACAGGAACTGGCAGGGGAATATTCGTGAACTCAGAAATGTAATGCACCGGTACGTCATTCTTTCACACGAAGGAGAAAATTCCATTCAGCCTTGCTTTGACGAGGATACAGAATTTGACGAGGATATCGAGATGGATACGGCATATGACTCACAGGATGTAACAGACTCCGGCACACTGGATGAAATCGAGAAAGCCGTGATTCTTAAACGGCTGAAGCGCAATCAAGGCAATCGAAGGAAAACCGCCAAGGAGTTAGGCATATCTCGCTCCACTCTGTGGAAAAAACTCGATAAAATGGAATTAGAGTGTGACGGAAAGCAATTTTCAGACACACTCTAGTGCTCCATCCAGTCGGAAACCGTACTGCCAGTGCTGAATATTTTGTCAGC
>JAJQEA010000154.1 GCA_021201905.1 Clostridia bacterium | reverse complement strand
AGGTATATTATCCGGACCTCTATGTCATGAAACCGGAAGATGGAAGTCTGACGCTGGTGAATCATACCACCATGGGATATGAAATCGGCTACGGTGCGTCCATAACAGCTCCTGAGGGGATTTATTATATTGGAGGAAGCCTGGTGGATGGAAAAGGTGATAAAATTACGCTTGTGAAGGCGGATGAAAAAGGAGAAATCACATTTGAGGAGATAGGAAAACTCCCATTTACGTTTTCCGATGGCGCAGCCGTTCTGAAGGACCGCGTGATATATGTGGGTGCAGGCAAACAGGACGGCAAGGCGTCCAACCGGTTTTACGCGTTTGACCTGGACACAAAGGAGACAGTGGAACTGGCACCTGTGCCAGGGGAGGAGACCAGGACACAGTGCGTATCACAGGTGCTGAATGGCCGGATTTACGTATTCAGCGGCGGGGATGCAGTGGCCTATACAGACGGCTACAGCTATGATATTGAAAAGGACCAGTGGGAGAAGTCCGCGGATATTGCCATAGAAGGCCGGGGCATTTCCCTGCTGGGGGCTGGTTCCATAAAAATCAGCGACACGGAGATGCTGGTGATTGGAGGCTTCGATAAAGAGGTCTATGACAATGCAGTGGCTAAGATGGCAGAGCTTAAGGATGACGACCTGGCAGAGTTCAAAATGGGATACTTCGGGGCAGACCCCTCTGAACTTAAATGGAATAAGAAGATACTGGTTTACAATGCTCTGGAAAATGCATGGAACGCAGTGGGAGAGGTTCCCTTTGACGCCCCGTGCGGGGAAGGCCTGGTGCTGAGCGGAGATTATATTTATTCAATCAACGGCGAAATCAAGCCTGGAACAAGGACCAGCCGCATGTATGGGGGATTGCTTGTAAGATAGGATTGTATTTTGCCGCCAGCAGTCGCCGGTAATCGTATGCAATCATCCCCAATCATCCCCAATCGGCCGAAAGGCAGGTCTTGCAGGATGGGATTCAGAATGGTATACTTAATAAACATAATTGCAGTTAAGAAGGCGGTACATAGTTTATGAGTATTTACGATACATTGAATCCCATGCAGAAGGAGGCGGTCCTTCATACAGAAGGGCCTCTCCTTATTTTAGCTGGAGCCGGTTCCGGAAAGACCAGGGTGCTGACCCACAGAGTGGCATACCTGATTGAGGAGAAGCAGGTGAATCCGTGGAATATCCTGGCCATCACCTTTACCAATAAGGCGGCCGGAGAGATGAGGGAAAGGGTGGACCAGCTGGTAGGCTTTGGAGCTGAGAGCATCTGGGTCAGCACCTTTCACTCCACCTGTGTGCGCATCCTGCGCAGGCATATAGAGTATCTGGGCTACACCACGAATTTTTCCATCTATGACAGCGACGACCAGAAGACTTTGATGAAGCAGGTGTTCAAGGCCATGGATGTGGATACCAAGCAGTTCAAGGAGCGTTCCGTGTTAGGCACCATATCCTCCGCAAAGGACAAGCTCATCGGCCCTGAGGAATTCCTGTTAAATGCAGGTCAGGACTTCAGGCAGTGCAGGATTGGGGAGATATATAAGGAGTACCAGAAGCGTCTTAGGAAGAACAATGCCCTGGACTTTGACGATCTCATTGTAAAGACCGTGGAGCTGTTCCAGAACAACAGCGAGGTCCTGAATCACTATCAGGAGCGGTTTAAGTATATTATGGTGGACGAATATCAGGACACCAACCTGGCCCAGTTTAAGCTGATCAGCCTGCTGGCTTCCAAGTACAGGAACCTGTGTGTGGTGGGAGATGATGACCAGTCCATTTACCGGTTCAGAGGGGCAGATATAGGGAATATTCTGAGCTTTGAGGAGACATTTCCCGGGGCAAAGGTCATTAAGCTGGAGCAGAATTACCGATCCACCCAGAACATACTGAATGCGGCCAACGGCGTCATACGCCACAACCGGGGACGCAAGGACAAGACCCTGTGGACCGCCAACGGCGAGGGGGATCTGATTCGTTTTAAACAATTTGACACGGCCAGGGAGGAAGCGGACTTTGTGGCCAGGGAGATAAGGGACAGCGGCTATGCTTATCAGGACCAGGCTGTGCTCTACCGCACCAATGCCCAGTCCCGCCTTCTGGAGGAGAGGTGTATCTTTTACAACGTACCCTACCGCCTGGTAGGAGGCGTGAATTTCTATCAGAGAAAGGAAATCAAGGATATCCTGGCCTATTTAAAGACCATAGCCAACGGAGTGGACGATTTGTCTGTGCTGCGCATTATCAATGTGCCCAAGCGGGGAATCGGAGCCACCACCATGGGGAAGGTAACCATCTTTGCCTCTGAACATGGCATGAGCCTGTACGACGCACTCAGGGAGGCCCGTCAGATTCCGGGCATAGGCAAGGCTGCTGAGAAAATCGGAACCTTTATAGGACAGATGGAGAGCTTCCGGACCAGGGCACAGTCAGAGGATTACACCATCCAGGATTTGATAGAGGGCATCATGGACGAGACAGGCTACCAGCAGGAGCTGGAGGCAGAGGGAGAGGTGGAGTCCCAGACCAGGCTGGAGAACATAGAGGAGCTGGTCAACAAGGCCGTGAGCTACGAGGAGGACAGCGAGCATCCCACCCTGGATGAATTCCTGGAGCAGGTGGCACTGGTGGCTGATATAGACAATATGGATGAGTCCGAAAACCGGGTCACCCTCATGACACTGCACAGCGCCAAGGGACTGGAGTTCCCAAAAGTGTATCTGGTAGGTCTGGAGGACGGACTGTTTCCCAGCATGATGTCCATAAATTCCGATGACAAGACAGACATGGAGGAGGAGCGCCGTCTCTGCTATGTGGGAATCACAAGGGCCAAGAATGAGCTGGTGATTACCAGCGCCAGACAGCGGATGGTCAACGGAGAGACCAGATACTGCAAGCCCAGCCGTTTCCTGGAGGAGGTGCCGGACGGGCTGCTGGAGGAGGAGCGTCTGGAACCGGTGCTGGGAAGCTTTGGCAGCCGGAACAATGGGGCCGGTGCAGGCAGCTTTGGCAAGTCCGGTATTTCCGGCGAGGCAGGTCTGCCGTGGAACCAGCCGGCCCCAGGAAATCCCCGTACAAGCACCTTTGGAAAAGGTTATAACGCATATGCCTCCGGTACATCCCAGCCCCTGTCAGGCCGGAGCGCCGGCAGCCCGGCGGGGAATCCGGGATTTGGCAAAGCATTTACGGTACAGAAGGCAGCCTCTCTGGATTACACCGCGGGAGACCGGGGCATGCACATCAAATTCGGAGAGGGAACCGTGAAGTCCATCAGGGACGGAGGAAAGGACTACGAAGTCACCGTGGTGTTCGACGGTGCGGGCCAGAAGAAAATGTTTGCATCCTTTGCAAAGCTAAAAAAGATCTGATGGGTGCGGCGGTGTCTGGGATGTGCGGCGGTGTTCGGGACGAGTGGCGGTGTCTGGGACGTGCGGCGGTGTCCGGGACGCTTGATGGTATCCGGGGTGCTTGGCGTATACCGGCAACTGCACAGCGGATTTCTGCCAGGATCGGGTTTCAATCAAAATTGGATTGAAACAACTGGATAAAATTTGAATAAATTGGGATAGTAAATCAGGAGCTTCCATGATATAATAATTAAAAACAAGCAAGAGGGCAGAAGTGCTTATATATAAGAAAGGACGTGGGTAGAATGAACAGATTTGACAGAGACAGGTTTGATCAGATGGGGAAAGAGGCATTGAGCCGGGTAGAAGAACTGATGAATTCCAGCAGAATCAATGAACTGCTTCACAAGAGAGAAGAGGATGAGAAGAAAAAGAACTGCATTCTCTGGGTTCTGGCCATCATTGGAGCAGTGGCAGCAGTGGCAGGTATTGCATATGCTGTATACCGTTTCTTTACTCCGGATTATCTGGAAGATTTTGAGGATGATTTCGACGATGACTTTGATGATGACTTCTTTGAGGATGAGGAGCCGGAGGAGAAGGCAGAAAAGACTGAATAGCAGAGACTGTTATAAGGCTGTTATAAGATACGCTGAAGGATGAGAAAAAGGATAGTTGTTGGGACCGCCGCAGGATGTGGCGGTCCTTTTGGCTTTGTAGGAAGCGGCAGGGAAGCGGCGGTCCTTTTGGGTCCGGCTTGATGTGAGCCCTGTTGCATGATATAATGATACGGCAAAAGAGAACCACAAGAAAAATGCCCAAGTGGCGGACAGAACGGAGAAATTTTATGAAAAAAGGCGATATTTACGAAGGAATAGTGGAAAAAATCGAATTCCCGAATAAGGGTATCCTGCATATAGATGGCGAGAGAGTGGTGGTAAAGAATGCCATACCAGGCCAGAAAATTCAGTGTGTTATCACCAAGCGCAGAAAGGGGAAGTCAGAAGCCAGAACCCTGGAGATACTGGAGCACTCACCGGCAGAAAGACCGGAGGAGGCATGTCCGCATTTTGGGATATGCGGCGGCTGCATTTACCAGAGCCTGCCCTATGAAGAACAGTTAAACATAAAAAAAGAGCAGGTAAAATCCCTTCTGGACAGCGTAGTAGAGGACGGCACCTACGAGTTTCAGGGAATCAAGGCCAGCCCCAGCTCATCAGGATACCGCAATAAAATGGAGTTTTCCTTTGGGGATGAGGTAAAGGATGGACCTCTGGCATTGGGAATGCACAAGAGGGGGAGCTTTTACGATATTGTAACCACCCCTGAGTGCCGGATTGTACATCCCGATTTCTGCAGGATACTGGTGGCCACCAAAGAATATTTTGAGGAGTTGGGGATTGCTTTCTATAAGAAATTACAGCACCAGGGTTACCTTCGCCATCTGCTGGTCCGAAGGGCGGTAAAGACAGGGGAAATTCTGGTTGATCTGGTGACCAGCACACAGCGGGAGTATCTGGGCGAAAGGACAGAGGAAGAAGTGCTGTCAAAATGGACGGAAAAGCTGCTTAGACTTCCCCTGGACGGCAGGCTGGCGGGAATTCTTCACACAGAGAATGATTCCCTGGCAGATGTGGTGCAGAGCGACGCGACCCACATTCTTCACGGCCAGGATTACTTTTACGAAGAACTGCTGGGACTGCGTTTTCGTATCTCCCCCTTCTCTTTCTTTCAGACAAATTCCCTTGGCGCGGAGGTGCTGTACGATATAGCCCGGGGATTTGTAGGCGATACAAAGGACAGAGTGGTATTCGATCTGTACAGCGGAACCGGGACCATTGCACAGATACTGGCACCTGTGGCTAAAAAGGTGGTGGGCGTTGAGATTGTAGAAGAAGCCGTCAGGTCAGCCCGGGTAAACGCCGAACTCAATGGACTGGAGAACTGCGAGTTCCTGGCCGGCGATGTGCTCAAGGTGATTGATGAGCTTCAGGATAAGCCGGATTTGATTGTAGTGGATCCGCCCAGGGATGGAATACATCCTAAGGCGTTGGGAAAAATCATTGATTTCGGGGTGGACCGGATTGTATATATATCCTGTAAACCTACCAGTTTAGTCAGGGATTTGGTGGTGCTGCAGGATAGAGGGTATAGGGTGGAGAAGGTTTGTGGGGTGGATATGTTTCCGGGGACTGCTAATGTGGAAACGTGCGTACTTTTGTCCCACAAAAATTCATAAACATCTCCACCGTCCTTATACACCGGAAAATTGAATAAAATGGACTTCAGAGGTAACTCTGATTCATCACACGGAAAAATCTCTATTTCTTTGATTAGCGAAGAAATTAGAGATTTTTTCTCTTCATCGCTGATTTTGTCATATACCTTATCGAAGTTGAAAAGCAGGGTGTAGATATTCTCCAAGGTAATGGCATCCTGTTCCACAGCCTTGCGGCGTAGCTTTACGTCCTCGATTTTTTCTTCAAGCTCTACAATGATGTCATATAGACCATCAAGCCGGAGCGTCATATCGTGGAGCTTGCGTTCTCTGAAACGGGTATCCTCTGGCAAGCTATCAATTTCATTTTCAAGGTGGGTTTTATTGAGTTCCACTTCTCGAAGTTTGCTTTCGTAGTTTTTTAGCTCTCTATCAAGAGTGGAGGTGTCAATCTGTTTTCCTATCTTTGATTTTATTTCGGTTGCAAAATCTTGATTTTTAATCAGCTCTCTGATTGCTTCAATAACAAGTGGCTCTATATCGGTTTTCTTGAGCATTGCTTTGTAGTCACAGCTTTTTCCTCTTGCTGTGCGAGCCTTGCTACACACATAATAGTAGCCTTTGCCCTTGCCCTGTCGCAATTTTTCCTGTATATCCACAAGAAGATTCACGGATTTTTCTTGTTGTTTCGGTTGTTTGGCAGCAGTCTTTTTGACCCCTCGTTGTGGGGCTTTGCCGTCAATGACCGATTTGATTTCATCTTCGGAATATCCCTCGCCAAGAGAACACAGCCGGATAAACTTTTTCTGTTCAGCACTCTTAAATTCGTAGTGCTTGCCATATTTAATTTCATAGCCTGCTGCTTGCATAAGCCGTAAAAATTCATCAAATGTTTTAGGCTTTTGAGCAAGCACAGTATCTATGGTCTGTCTTAATTTATCAGAATGAGAAAGAGGTTTTTTATCGCCAAGCCACTTGCCGTAATGCCCCTTGGAGCGTTTGGGATTTTCGATAATTGAAAGTCCGTTTTCAAGACAAAGGCGGTCAGATATTTTGGCAAGAGCTTTTCCGCTTCTTTTGAAGTCCCGAAACTTTTTCGCACAGTCAAGAGAGGTCGAGTTGAAATCTATGTGTGTGTGGATATGAGCCTTGTCAGTATGTGTTGCGACAACAAAAGCGTGTTTGCCTTTCGTGAAGCTCATAGCTAATTCGTAAGCGATTTTATGTGCCTGCTCGGGAGTGACTTCTCCGGGCTTAAAGGATTGCCGTATCTGATACAGCAGTACATTTTTATCCTGTGTTCGCCCTGTTGTGTCCTCGTATATCCGTTTGGACAATATAAATTCTGCCTTTGCCGTTTCGGGCTGACAGGCATAGCAAGTCACATACTTTCCGCCATCGGTTTTAGCAGGGTTGGTAATATAATCAAGGCTGTTAGATATACAATCGGTAGCACTTTTTCCCTTTGTATGGTGAATGGGAATTAAGCGTGTGGTAGCGATAATAACACCTCCTTTATGGTAAGAAAAAAGAGCTGCCGTGTGGCAACTCTTAATGCAAGTGAATTATTCGGACTATTACTTCATTTGTAGCATTTCGTCAAGCAAAACACTGTACTCAGTAGGTAGACAAATAGAAGAAATTTGATGCCAAAGGTTCTCACTTAAATCAATGTTTTCAATACACCAAATTTTAAAATGACATTCCTTTGTTGTATAAAAATCAATAGGCATATCTGTATTAGTGTTTCCTGCATATTTTTTGTAGTAGTCTTCAATGTCATATTGATTTTTAATAAAATCAATATGACGAAAAACTTTTTTGCTAGGGTAATATTTTCCGTGAATAAATGTTGTTGTAGCAAGTTTTGTATTTGGCGAATTTTGATAAAATGGCAAGGTTTCTAATTCTACATGCCAAAATTCAAGACTTAATTCACTGTCGAAGTCTTTTTTAATGACCATCAGTAATTGATTTCCACTTTCAGGATTTCCATGAACAATAAATGTTTTTACACGGCTCAAGTCTGTTTCAGAAAAACTAAAGGTCGGTCCGTAATATTTAGCAGCAAAAGCTCTTTCATGCCCATCAAATTCTGAAGCAGGAATGGATAATCGTGCATCTAACCTCATAAAAAAATCGGCTTTGTTAAAATCTGTTTGATGTATCAAAAGATAGAATATTGCAGGGATTGAGCTTCCGTTATCAAAAGGACTTCTATCAATAAATCTGCTATACAAATGATATTTGCTGTCAAAGAGAAGTCCATCTTGTTTAAATTCTACATCTGTTAGTTTAGATAGCTTATAATCATTGATTGGGTATTCAAAGTGTTCGTTTAATATAAGTTGTTCAAAATCAGAGCATTCATGTGGATAATAGTCTAATATGAAAGCGGCAAAAGCAAACGCAAGCATTTCGTTTGGAATTGCCGTATGTATATTAAGTTCACTTTCACTAGCCGCAAGGTTATACAGTAACAAATCATCTTTGATACCTAAACCGTGCTTTATAATGCATTGCGAAACCCAAAAGTAACCACTATGCTCCAAACTGATTTTTGCAAAATAATTTATGATGTCATTAGATGTAAGTTGTGAATTAACTATATAAGTTTCTACTTCATCACAAAAATTCCTAATAAAATATGGAGGAGGGAGATATTTTGCCAAGTTAAAATATCTCCACATAGGGAAAATGCAATGCTCTGAATAGTAACTGGCATCAATATAATTTTCGCTTTGTGATATAACTTGTAAAATAATATCCTCAATTTTATTGCACAATTCTTCTACCACATTGCACCTCCAAAACAAAATTCACTTTAATATTATACCTTACATCTCTCAAAACTTCCATATCCTCTTTGTAAACAAAAAGCAACAAAAAGCAGAAGCCCTACCGCAAAATAAGGGGGCGATAGCACACAAAATGCTATTGCCCCCTTTGTAATACTAAATGGCTTTCAGCCGTTCATTCAGACCGTCCACCGTGCTGATGAGCCAAGCGGCAAGCATTGGTACTCCGTAAGGGCTGATGAGGTAGGCGGCGAATAGTGCCTTTAAGCCTTCTCCGACTTCGCCAAGGAGTACCATGATTGCAAGAGCCAGTACGAACAGGAGAAGTGCCAAAACGGATAGCAGCATGGAGCTAAACACACATAGAAACTGGCACACAAGCACGGTAACAGACAGTACAAGGGTTATGGGGAACAACAATATTTTCAGCAGTATTCGCATCATACCGACCTCCTTTTCTTTGAGATAAGTATAGCAGGGCTTTTTCTTTCTGTCCATGATACGGATTTCAAATCGCTGCAAGCCGGAGCATGATTTCCTCCGCAGCTCCCCAAAGTCTGTCATAGCTTTTTCGCAAATCCTCGATGTCCTCACCGTAAATACTGCCTGTTTCATGCACTCGTTTGGTAAACTGATTTAGGCTGTTGCTCGTTACTCTCAGCACTCTGACAAGCTCCCTCACATCAGCAGTATCAAGGTGAATAATAAGCCCGTCAATCGCCATTTTGCGTAAGTAGGCTTCGGTATTCTTTGTACCAAGCTCCTGCATTTTTTGTTCTATCAATTCTTTTTCCTGCTCGGTTACTCTAAGCTGAATACGGATAGTTCTCTGTCTGTTCGCCATCAGCGTTCCTCTCTTTCCACCTTTGATTTTTTAGATACTGCCATGCTTTTTTGCGGGGACTGCTTTAAGCTGTCCAATACCGAGGGTCGCACCCGTTTAGATACCATTACCGTGTCCCTTGGCGGTGCAGAACGCATGGCACTCATATTCAGCTCCTTGTCAAGAACGGCAAGCCGTGCAGTTTTGTCCTTTAGTTCCTGTTCCTGCATGAATGGTTTTTGTACCTCCACCTTTGCCGCCGCCTGCTGATTATACAGGTTTTCAAGCTCTTTCTGTACCGCCTGTAACCGCCCCTGCATACCATTTAGGGCATTGTCGATACGGGTGAGATTTCCCCTTGCATCAAGCCCCAATTTCGCCGTGTGGCTCATTGCACCTTTGAGTGTGAGGGTATGCTCGTTGCCAAAGGCGGCATAACTTACATACATGGTAAAGCCCTTGTAACTGCCGATTTCCACAGGGTCGCTGTTTTTTATTTCTTTGCAGGCTTCAAGAATTGCCGCCCCTGCATTGTCCTTGTCGGTGAGGGTATCGCTCTTAATGGTAATCTTAAAATCATCTTTGGGCAGCTCGCCGCCCTGTGGCACTTTCGGGGTATGCTCTGCCAGTGTCACAATGTCCTGCTCAAATCCCTTGATGTAGCCCTTGTGCCGTTCAATGCTTTCGGGGAAATGCTTTAAGAGATTATCTTCCAAACGGTATTTTGTGTTTTGGTAATTGGCTTTTAAAAGCTTCAGCCTTGCGACCTCAATATCCAAATCCATTTTTTCCTTTATCAAGGGGTTACCTGCACACAGAGCTTTGATTTCCGCATAGGACAGAGCCGCTTCGTCTATGTCCTCACAGGAGCGAACAGGGGATTTTGAGGTCATAATCTGACTGATGAATTTCTGCTTGTTTTCCACCGTCTGCCAGAGGTAAGCATCAAAGGTGTCCTCGGTCACATAGCGGAAGATTTTCACCTGTTCATTGCTATTGCCTTGATGGACAATTCTGCCCGAACGCTGTGTTAAATCTCCCGGACGCCAAGGGCAATCAAGGTCATGGAGAGCAATTAGACGGTCTTGCACATTCATGCCGGCACCGCATTTTGCGGTGCTGCCAAGGAGGGCACGGACATCACCTTTCCGCACTTTTGCAAAGAGTTCCTTTTTGCGTGTGTCGGTGTTGGCTTCATGGATAAAGGCTATCTCATGGGCAGTTACACCCTTTGCGATGAGCTTATCCCGTATGTCCTCATACACGCTAAACTGTGTTTGTGGGGCTGTTACATCATCGGGGAGAGCATCTTCCAAAGCGTGGAGTTCCACACCGTTAATAGAGCTACTGCCTGCCTTGGCAACACGGTCAAGTTTTGGTCTGCCTTTTGGGGTGGACAGGTCACAGAACAGGAGCTGGGTCAGTTTTTCGTCCTTGCCGTCCTCCCATATCCGCAGGATATTGTTCACACAGGTGTTTACCTTACTGCTTTCATCATCGGGCAGCATCGGGTTAATCGCTCGTTGGTCAAGCCCTAATTTTCGCCCGTCTGAGGTCACTTTCAGCATATTGTCGATAGAGGGGTCTATGCGGTCATTGTGTATCTTAGCGGCTCGCTCGGAAAGCTCCTGCACCAATTCCTGCTGTATCTCGGTGGGCTTTGCCACCACCGTTTCATAGACTACCTCGGGAGTGGGTAAGTTTAGCTCATCGGCAGTCTTGATGTCGGCAACCTCCTTGAACATTGCCATCAGCTCGGGCAGATTGAAAAACTTTGAAAACCGTGTGCGTGGGCGGTAGCCCTTGCCCTCGGGGGCAAGCTCATTTTGGGTCACGGTTTCCCCAAAGGTACTTGCCCAGGCATCAAAGTGGATTAAGCCTTTTTCACGGAGGGTGTCATATTGTAAATACCGCTGCATGGTGTTAAGCTCCACCATTGAATTGCTCACGGGTGTGCCTGTGGCAAACACTGTGCCTTTACCGCCTGTCAACTCGTCCATGTAACGGCACTTTAGGAACATATCGCTTGATTTTTGGGCATCGGAGGTGGATAACCCTGCCACATTCCGCATTTTTGTGAACGTGAAAATATTTTTGTAGCTGTGGGCTTCGTCCACATAGAGCCTGTCTATACCAAGCTGTTCAAAGGTCACAACGCTGTCTTTTCGTTCTCTTGCTTCAAGTTTTTTCAGCCGTTCAATCAGTCCTTTTTTGGTGCGTTCAAACTGCTTGATGGTAAAGTCCTCACCGCCGCTTGCTTTTACTTCTCGTATGCCTTGCTCAATCTCGTCTATCTGCTCACGAAGTAATCGCTCCTGCCGTTCTAAGGACATGGGAATACGCTCAAATTGGCTGTGTCCCATAATGACGGCATCGTATTCGCCTGTGGCAATCCTCGCACAAAATTTCTTGCGGTTTTTCGTTTCAAAGTCTTTCTTCGCGGCCACCAAGATATTGGCGGCAGGATAAAGCCTTAGAAACTCACTTGCCCATTGCTCGGTTAAGTGGTTGGGTACGGCAAAGAGTGGCTTTTGGCACAGTCCAAGCCGCTTGCTTTCCATTGCCCCTGCAATCATTTCAAAGGTTTTGCCTGCCCCTACTTCGTGGGCAAGCAGGGTGTTGTTGCCGTAGAGGATATGGGCAATGGCATTTATCTGATGCTCACGGAGCTTGATTTGCGGGTTCATGCCAACAAAATTGATATGGCTGCCATCATACTCCCTTGGTCTTACCGAATTAAAACGCTCGTTGTAGAGCTTGACGAGGGTCTGCCGCCTGTCCGCATCTCGGAAAATCCAGTCCTTAAATGCGTCCTTGATAAGCTGTTGCTTTTGCTGTGCAAGCTGTGTGGCAGGCACATTCAGTACACGGATTTCCTTGCCGTCCGGCTCGGTTTTGGTGTCATAGATACGCACATCACGGAGATTGAGGGTATCCTCAAAAATCTTGTATGCGTTAGCCCTGTCTGTGCCGTAGGTGGCATAGGCGGCAACATCGTCATAGCTGATAGAGTTTTTGGCAGTTACGCTCCATTCAGCGGTGAAGTTGGAGTAGTTGACCTTGATACTGCCTTGATTGCGGTAGGGGGTGTCAAAGAGTTCATACATAAATTCCTGCATATACGCTTTGTCAATCCATGTACTGCCAATTCGTACCTCAATTTCGCTTGCATCTAAATCGGTGGGCTGTGCCTGCTCCAGTGCTTCGACATTTACCTTGTATTCCTCGTTTGTTCGTGCAACAAGCTGTGCAGTACGGAGCTTTTCACGGACATTGCCGGAGAGGTATTCATCGGCGGTAACATAGTGGGGCGGTGCATCGGTGTGGTATAGCTCGGGAACACGGAAGATTACCCCTTTGAGCTGTATTGCAATTTCTTCCTCGAATAGCCCCGTCAGCTCTGCCATGAAAGGCAAATCTACCTTTGCTTTTTCTGCAATGGAAACGGCAAGAGCTTCAGAGGGAGTATATACGCTTGTCACCTTGACAGACTTTTTAATCGTCCGTTTGGTGAACATATCCGCTTTGGCTTTCAACTTGCCGTCCTCGTCCACATCTTCCAAGGAGCATAGGAGGTAGTAGGAGTTATCCTCACTAAAGGCAAGGCTGTTTCCACGGCTGTTAATCAGCCTGTATTTTGCGGTAAAAGTATCATAGAGCTGATTTAACTTGACCTGTTCCGCTTTGATGACCTCATCGCTAAAGTCCTCAAGCTGATAGTAAATAAGGTCATTGACACATTCACGCAGCTCCACAAGCCCTGTGATGCGTTCCTTTGCCGTTTGGTTTAGGGCAGGCTTTACCATGCGTGAGTTTTCACGGAAGTAAACTTCACCGTCCACAAGAGTGTAGGTATGGTTTTTTACATTGGGGTCAGCAGGGATAGAAATTTGCTCCGATACCTCCAAGTCGGGCAGCTCCGCTTCGGTGATTTCGCCCTCGATATTGCGGACAGCCGATTTTAGCTGTTCTGATAAGTCTGCACCCTCTATGGGAACACAGGTGCTTTCCATACCAAACTGACCGCTGACCATTTCCATGTTGCCCAGTATCATTTCGGGGTGGTCTGCAAAGTAGCTGTTTAGGGTAATGTTATTTTCATCAAAGCCTAAGTGTATCCAGTCACGCTCCACATCAATGGGTCGGTCACGCTTTTGCAGGAAGATGATGTCGCTTGTCATTTCCGTGCCTGTATTTTTGCTAAATGCGTTGTTTGGCAGTCGGATTGCCCCAAGTAGTTCAGCCCTCTGTGCAAGTTATCGTCTGACCTCGGGGTTTTTCTTGTCCATTGTTCCCTTGGAGGTGACAAAGGCAACGATACCGCCGGGGCGGACTTTATCAAGTGCCTTGGCGAAAAAGTGGTCATGTATGAGAAAGTTTTGGTTATCGTAGCGTTTCTCACTGAGCTTGTAGTTGCCAAAGGGGACATTACCGATAGCAAGGTCAAAAAAGCTATCGGGCAGGTCTGTTTTCTCAAAGCCTGTGATAGCGATGTTGGCACTTGGGTAAAGCTGTTTGGCAATTCTGCCTATAATGCTGTCAAGCTCCACACCGTAGAGGTTAGAGCTGTGCATACTTTCGGGGAGCATACCAAAGAAATTGCCTGTTCCACAGGCAGGCTCTATCTGCACGTTGTCTTTGATACAATCTACATACCTGCCATATGCCCAGAATG
>JAJQEA010000078.1 GCA_021201905.1 Clostridia bacterium | reverse complement strand
CTCCCTTTTGAGGCGCTATCATACAGGCCATCAGTGAACAGAGCGTTGACGGGGTAATAAAATCATTTATATATTGCTGTGAAAACATAGTCTGAAGCAGATAACAAAATGCCACTGAGGAATTCTCATATAAATTTGTTTTATCTGTGATGAGATTTTTTAAAAAATTGCTCAGGTGGCTCACCCTTTTTTCATCCATAACCGCCAGCGCCCGTCCAAACGTGTATTGTTGCCTACTCAGCCAATGACTTTTACTGCATAATTTCTCCATCCCTAGTTGCCATTCCTGCTTGTTCACAGGCAACAATAAGGTAGGGTCAACATCATCTTCATTCATACTGTATAAAAGCAATGAAAAATCACAGAGAAAATCTCCTGGTTCAGCTGAGCCTAAATTTTCCAATAGGAAGTCTATTTTCTCATGTATCCAATTTTGTTCCTTCTGTGTACCAATCATCCTTTATCCCCATAATCGTTTCAGTATATGTTCAAAATTTTCTCTATTTTCATTCATCAGCTGTTTCAACTTCGCTTCCAGTCTCTCCTCTTGAGATTCAAGTTTCTCAATATCCGGTAGCTTTGACGTCACTGAGGCAATATAACGTTCAGGAGCCAGGGAATAATCTTCTGCCTTAATTTCATCCGCATTAACAGTTCTGCTAAATCCCTGCTGGTCTTCGCTATGCCCCTTTTGGTAGGATTCATATGCCTTGCAAATTCTCTGCACTTCGTTTTCTGGCAATTCTGTAATCCGATTAACTGACACGCCTGAATTCCTGGCATCAATCAACAGAATTTTATTTCTGCATTCGGGATTTTTACTCTTATTTATTATCCAAAATGAGACTGATATTTTAGTGCAGTAATATAATCCTGCCGGAAGTGTTATAATTGCCTCCAGAATATCATCTTTGATAATCCCGGCCCTGATTCTGCGCTCAGCATTATTATGGCTATCCAATACGCCATTGCTCAATACAATGGCCATCTTTCCGCTCTCCTTCAAATGATACAACATAAGCTGCAGCCAGGCGAACTCACCCCTCTTTAAAGGCGGCATCCCGTATTTCCACTTTGGATCATACGGATCTGGCTGCTGTACCCAGCTGTGAGTTCCAAAAGGAGGATTTCCCAATATATAATCGGCCTTAAACACAGGGTGCAGGTTTGGCCAAGGGGTATTGCCTATGCCTTCACCTGAATGGACTGTAAATCCCCTCAATGCTGCATTCATACGGGTAATTCGCCACGCCGTGGGATCCGCTTCCTGCCCATATAATTGAAAATCCCCATCATGCTTTGATATATATTCTGCCGCTTTAAGTAGCAATGTACCAGAGCCACAGCACGGATCATAGACACTTCCACCAGTTGGCTGAAGAAGTTGTATCATCAACTTAGACACCTGAAGCGGCGTATAGAATGCCCCTGCCGTTTCGTATTTTTTGGGTGTCAAGTACGAGCATATATATTCAAAAACCTCAGCCATTCCACACGTCCCTTGGGCCTCACCGTTTGCTGTGATCATACTGAATCCATCAAGTAACAGCCGAAGTTCCGACTCTTCAATATTTTCCTGTACACTTTCCGGAAATACTAATTTACCGTAAATAGTGCTATTATCTTGCACTAATTGCAAGGCTCGATACAGGCCTCGCTTCAGTTCTGTATCCGGCATATTTTTTAGGAACTCCCATCTCAATTCAGAAGGTATGTATAAATCTTCTACCTGATAATTGTTTTCCTGCTCAGATACAATATTGACCTGACGAAGAACCAACAAACTTAAAATCAGGTTCCTTTTCCCTTCATCCCCAAGCCTTTTATCCAGCCGATTTTCCAGCTGGCTCAATGTATCAATGATATAACTTATTTTCATAAGCATTTACTTCCCCAATTATTTTTAGTATCAACCCTCACTCGGCGTCAACGCAGCCGAATATAAGGCTAGTTAGGCAGCGTGATATACTCATGCTACCTAACGGTTAAATTTTAATAGTACTGTTCAATGTAGCTATACGCTTTATTAAACATTTCCTTATCTTTTATTTTATATTTAATCCAGATCACACTGCGAAGTGCCTTCTTTACTTCATTTTTTCCTGTAGTAGTTTTTTGCCAGCCGTCAAATCTCACGATTTTAACAATGTCATCAATATCCGCAATAATTCTCTCTACTATTACTGGTGTCTTATCGTTCTTAAGTCCGTTAAAAAGTTCTGTAAGAGCAGCTTTACCTCTATCAATTTCTTCCTCTGGCACTACTTCTTTTTCTGCCTTTGCAGCCTCTTTCGCAAGTTCTAACAACAATTTAAGGAATTCAATACTGGTTATTAAACCTTGTTCATGGCGATCACGTAGTTCCTCTAGCTTTTCACCAAGCTTCTTAAATTTAGGATCATGGCTATGTTTTTGAATTCTCGCCACAAGGTCAATTTCTACTTTCATCGTTGTTTTCTTAATATCCTTTTGCTTCTGAATAAACTCGTCAATCAAGACAGCATCAAGAGTAAGAATATCTACATCCTCATGAGCATCACCAACCTCGATGTAATTATGGACAAGCTCCAATGTTTTGGCTCCTAGTGCCGCCCATAAAAGTGCACCTCTATTATCCGTAGGTTTCACTGATTCATACACCTTGCTTAACCATACATAATCATACTTAAATGATTCAAGAAATGGATCAGGTGATAAAGCATTCCAAGCACGATTTAGCACTCTATAATCTGCGGCAAACTCATCTTTTATTTTATTGTTTGGCAAACATTCCTGTGCTGCTAATAATCCTTCCCAGCCTTCAACAGTACGGTCCACTCCCATAAAGTAACTCAGGCATTTACGCATTAATGCCGGAACCTGCTTTTTAACCTCTTCAATATTAGTTACAACTTTTTTCATTCCTGCTTCGTCAAAATTCAGTGCCTTAGCAACATTATCAAAAACGCCGATATAATCAACAATTAAGCCGCTTGTCTTCCCCACATCATATGTACGATTTACACGGCATATTGCCTGAAGAAGGTTGTGGTCTTTCATAGGCTTGTCCAAATACATAACTTGAAGAATTGGTGCGTCAAAACCAGTAAGAAGTTTGTTTGTAACAATTACAAACTTAAGCGGGTCATCTTGTTCTTTGAAATGATCCAAGACCTTAGCTTCTTCATCCCTGCTTCTCTTGTATTTTTTATATTTACCTGCCTTATCATCTCCTGTTGTCATAACAATTGTGGATGCGTCAGGAGATACAAGCTTATCAAGCTCTTCTTTATACATCAGACAGCATTCTCTGTCGTATACAACGATCTGTGCTTTATAGCCATTTGGTTCAATTTTGGTTTTATAATGATTTACAATATGCTCCACAACTTTTTTAATACGTTTGCGATCATACATAATCGCTTTCATTGTAACGTTCTTTGAAAGCTCTCCCTTATCCTCATCTGAAAGGCCATCTGTCATTTCTTCAAATTCCTGATTAAGTGCCTCCTTATTCACGTGTAAATCAATTGGTACCGGTTCAAAATTAAGTGGCAAAGTAGCCTTATCGCGGATAGAATCTGAGAAAGAATACTTACTCATGTAACCACTTTTATCTTCAACAGCACCAAATGTCTTAAATGTATTCTTATCAAGTCTGTTGATAGGTGTACCAGTTAATCCGAAAAAGAACGCATTTGGTAATGCAAGGCGCATTTTTTCACCCAAATCTCCTTCTTGAGTACGATGGGCTTCATCAACCAACAATATAATATTATCACGGGGATTTAACGCTTTTTCTACATCACCGAAACGATAAATTGTTGTAATAGCAATTTTACGCATATCCTGTTCAAAAAAGTTCATTAAATCTTCTTTTGATACAAGAGACTGCAAATTAGGAATATCTGCTGCGTTAAAATCTCCTGTAATCTGCGTTTCAAGGTCAATTCTATCATCCACAATTACAACTGTTGGATTTTGCAATTCAGGTGTCATTCGAAGTTTCTGTGCAGCAAACACCATGAGTAAGGACTTACCAGAGCCTTGGAAATGCCAGATAAGACCCTGTTTTGGATATCCGCTCTTTACACGCTCAACCATAAGATTTGCAGCTTCATACTGTTGATACCTACATATAATCTTAACCTTACGATGCTTTTTATCTGTAGAGAATAATGTAAAGAATTGCATAATATCCATTACTTTTTCAGGGGTAATCATATCTGCTGCGCTGATCCTCACATCTGCCAGGCTTCCCTCTGCTTTATGGTCGTGTGTATGCCAGGGGCCCCACTTAGTCAATGGCATATTTACCGTTCCATATCGATAGCACTTACCTTCTGATGCAAAATTAAACACATTTGGAACAAACATCTCTGGCACGGATTTCTCGTAGTCAGAAATATCCTGGGCCCCATCAAGCCATGAAATAGCATTACGAACCGGAGTCTTAAGTTCACCAATTGCTATCGGGAAACCATTAACCAAAAGAACAATATCAAATCTCTTTCCATTTTCAACTGATGGGTATACCCATTGATTCGTTACAACATATTCATTTTTAGACAATTCTTCCTTGGTAATCGTTCCAAAGAATATAATAGGTGTTGGTTTACCATCTTTTCCAAATGGATATGAGTTTTCTTCAAACAGTTTTTTCTTAAATGCTTCATTTTGAGCAATTAAGTTGTCAGCCGAAAAAGGGTGGAGCAATGTTCTCAGTTTATAAATAACCTCATCTGCTCTTGATGGCTCTTCTGCTATCTCTGGATTCAATCTGATTAATGCAGCTTTTACCATTGATTCAACCATTACATCTGTCAAATCACGTGGGAGTTGTTCGGCCGGAATATACTTCCATCCATTTTTCTTTAATGTTTCAAGAAATAACTGCTCAACAGTATTATCTTCATTAAACTGTGACATATTATCTTACTCCTTTCCAGCAGTAATTAGATTTTCTTCAATAATTTTTTTACTTAGTGCATCTAAATTGGCGATGGCGTCTTGAAGTGCAAGTTTTGATTTATCGCTCTGCTCTACAATCTCCGCAAATGTATTTTGTAATTCAAGCGGTGGAACAACCACTTTTGTTTTCTTTATTTCTCCTAAATGCAAATTAGGAACCCCAATTCCTTTTAAATTACCATCGAATTGAGCTTTTGTTTCAGGCATATTTATAGCAGCCCACATGAATTTTATATTCTGTTCTGGATGGAATCTAAGTAATGCTAAACTTACATAAATATCAAACACAACATCCCTATCAACAATAGCAGCAATTCCGGTCGTTCCATTCTTTGCAAGTAAAATATCCCCTTTTCTAGGTGAAATTCTCTTGCTTAATTCATCATGCAATTCCGGTGGAATATACATAGGATGATCCCAGTCTACAAATTTTGACGTAACATCCTTGGAAGATAAAAATAAATAGCCATTAGCTGAATCATCTGTATATGTAGGTGTCTTATGAGTTCCGTCTTTTATAGGTTCACACAATTCTTCTAAAGTTTTAACAGGATATTTTGTGTTATTCCAAGTACCAAACATCTTGATAAATTGAGATTTAACCAAGTCATCTGTAGCTTTTATGAGCTTTTTATAATTCTCTTTTGTCTCATAAATAGACCATAGTGTTTCAGCTAATACTTTTTATTCCTTCATATCAGGCAGGTAGAACTCGAATTTTTTCAAATGCTCCCATTTTACACGAGGTGAAAGAGAACCAGCAGACTTCCCAACTGCATACTCAAAGAGAAAATCATTTTGTATAATAAATGGAAGTAAATCAGGATCAATTCTATTCTCGATTGCTCTTATTACAGTAATGTCTCCAGAGCAAATACCATCAAATGGAGCTACTGCAGCTTTTTTTAAGTACGCACGTCTTCTGCCAAATAGCACGTCGCCTTTTGAAAATTCCTTTGTAAAAGTATTATTCGTGTCATCACTCCATTCACTGAGAGTTACCTCCATCGGAGTTAAATGTTCTAATCCTACTATTTTACATCCGGATTTGTCACCCTTATTTGATAATTTAGCTTCTACAGCTACATCGCCCAATTTAACACTTATCATCCTTGGCACCTCCTAGCATTTCTCTAATCATATTATGGTACATAATTGCTAGATTGGCGGAGGCTTTCCAATCTCTGTAGCATTCCTGGACCGTTCTATCATCTGTTTCAGATTCTTTTGTAGTCTGTATGTATAGTGGAATACTAAGGGAAAAGTCATTTTTCTCAATATCCTTAATAGTCACCTTGATAGCAATATCGTTATCTGATTCATATTTCTCATATGCATCTGCAATTCTTTTGATATGCTTTGCTTCCAGATAGCTTTGAGCATTCTTTCTGGTAACTTCATTCAGTGCATTAATAAATAATACTTGCCCTTTTCTGTTATTCTCTTTCTTTGTCCTGCAAATTATAATGCAAGCCTCCATCGGAGAGTTATAAAATAAATTAGATCCTAAACCAATAACGCATTCAACAAGGTCTTTTCTAATTAACTTTTCACGCATATATTTTTCTTCTTTTCTGAACAAAACTCCATGAGGGAAAAGAATTGCACATCTGCCTGTCTCTTCATCAAGACTCTTAATAATATGCTGAAAAAAAGCATAATCAGCGCGTCCCTGTGGCGGCGTTCCTAAAAAATTACGTCCATACTTATCTGACTCAAAAGCGGTACGATCCCATTGACTGATTGAGTACGGAGGATTTGCGAGTATCAGATCAAACTGTTTTAATTTAGAATGTTCTGTAAATGCAGGTGTTTTGAGCGTGTCAGCATTTACAATCTCAAAATCCTGAACACCATGCAGTAATAAATTCATTCGCGCAATCGCTGATGTGAGTGTTACTATTTCCTGACCATAAATAGAAAGATTTCTCCACTCTTTCTTCTGTTCCTTCAAGTATGCCACTGCCGATATCAGCATACCTGCACTACCGCAGGTCGGGTCATAGATTGATTCTCCTGGTTGAGGTTTCAGCATTTCTGTCATTAAATTTACAACTGTACGATTCGTATAGAATTCCTGAGCAGTATGTCCACTATCATCTGCAAATCGTTTGATTAAATACTCATACCCCTGACCGAGCTCATCTGCCGGACAGTTTTCAATCGATAATGTCTTTGTACTAAAATGCTCTAACATATCTTTCAACAGTCGATCTGGTAAACGGTTTTTATTAGTCCAGGACGCATCTCCGAAAATTCCTTGTAATTTTTCAGGATTTGCAGTTTCAATCTTATGAAAAGCTTCAATGATTGCTTTACCGACATCTTGAGAAGTATTACGGACATCACTCCAATGAGCACCATTTGGAATTTGGAACTGATGATTTTCTTCCCAGTCAAGAGCTTCTTCACCATACTCTGCTTTAATCTTTACACATTCCTCATCATAAACATCACTTAAACGTTTGAAAAATAATAAAGGGAAGATATATTGTTTGTAGGCCCCAGCATCAACGTGAGTACGAAGTAAAACTGCCGACCCCCAAAGATACTTTTCTAATTCATCTAAAGTTATCTTATTTTTCATTAATGAATCCTCCCGCAATCAAATAGGCTTTCATTCGCGCCTCGGCTTTTTTTGCATTTTCTACCGCATTTATATACTCAATTCTAATAAGTTCAGGAGAGACTATCTCTTGCTTTTTCTTTTCGATGTAAGTATTGACAGCCAGTGTGTTTCCCGCTGCACCCAAATCTTCAATTGTAACGATTTTACATTTTTCAACCTTATCCTCATATGCCTGATATAAATCAAACACCTCTTGAATATCTTTGTCTTCCATCTCGTTTTGTGCACGCTTTGGAGTATAAATATTAGTAGCATCAATCAGACAAACCTTGCCTCTGTGTTCTGATTTCTTATGATTATTCAAGAAAATAATACACGCGGATACTCCTGTTCCATAAAATACTCCACCAGCGAGAGCAACAACTGCTTCAATCATGTCACTTTTAATTAATTGTTCCCGTATATCGCCTTCTTTACCGCTATGGAATAATACGCCCTGCGGTAAAACAACTGCTGCTTTTCCTTCCATTGGTTTCATAGATTTAACCATATGCTGTAACCAGGCATAGTCTGCATTTGAATCCGAAGGGCATCCCCATATATTGCGACCATACTTATCACTTTCAAATCCGGATGCCCCCCATTTTTCCTGGCCAAATGGCGGATTTGTAAGAACACAATTAAATTGTTTTAGCTTATTATACTCAATAAATTTCGGATTTCTAAGTGTATCACCTTGTACAATTTTAAAATCGCTTGCTCCATGAAGAAACAGATTCATTCTTGCAATGGCAGACGTGGACAGATTGTTTTCCTGCCCATAAATTCTCCCATAAGTCATCTGTCTGTCATTTATATGTCTAATAGCCTCAATTAACATACCGTCAGTTCCACAAGCCGGATCATAAACAGTATCACCAGGCTTAGGATCCATCAGCATAACCATAAGCTTTACAATCGTTCTTGGCGTGTAATATTCGCCAGCATTCTTCTTTGAAAGATCAGCAAACTTCTTGATAAGATATTCATACGCATCGCCCATAACATCCGCGTTATAATTTTTATTACCAACCTTCAATTTTGACATATGTTCAATTAAATCTTTTAAACGCTCATCCGTAAGCTTCGTTTTATCAGTCCATGTAACATCATCAAAGCTTGAGAACACTCCACTAAGTGTTTCAGGATTAGCTCTTTCAATCCCATTCATCGCTTTGACAATCATTTTTCCAACATCTTTGCTGGCATTTCTGATATCAATCCAATGACACTCTTTTGGAATTACAAAGCTATGATTTTCATCGAAAGAAGCATACTCTTCATCTCCACCCGATTCATCAAGAGCTGTTTGTGTTTCTTCATCGTAAACATCACTTACTCTTTTCAAGAACAAGATAGGAGTCACATAATCTTTAAACTCATCCTGGTTAATTGGACCCCTTAAAATATTACACGCTTCATATAAATGAGCAAATAATTGCTTTTCTTTGTTTCTTCAATTTCAGATTCAGACTCTTTTAATTCCAAATCAGCAACTTTAACTGCCGATTGTATCATCGATTCTCTACCTCCTGTGCTAACCTTTTTATTTGCTGAACGTTTAACACTGACACTCATGTCTTCGCGTTTCTTTTCCATGATAGGTGGATATTTATTTTCAAATAAAATCAGTAACTGCATTAAGCTCCTATCTAAAAATGTTAAAGCATGTTTTCTGATATCCGTAGGAATACCATAATATGCTTCAGCAATACCCCCGCAGATTGCTGCAACTGTATCACTTTCACCGCCAATTGATATTGCATTTCTTATTGCATCTTCAAATCCAGTAGATTCAAAGAAAGCGGTTAATGCCTGCGGTACCGTACTCTGGCAAGTCTCATTAAATTGATATGAATCTCTAATATCATCCAATGTAAAATCCATCGGATAATAATTCTTATCAATATAATCTCGTATTTCTAAAATATTACTGCCTGACTTTGCAAAAAAAAATTGCAACTGCTGTAGCCTCAGCCCCCTTTATTTCTTCGGGATGATTATGACTTATCTCCGTAACCAACCTTGAAAGACGCTTAGTTTCTTCTAAACATTCAGCAGCAAATCCTACCGCACTTACCCTCATTGCCGCGCCACTCTCATAGCTGTTATATGGCTTTGGCTCGTCGAAAAAAATCCATTCATGGAAACTTCCACCATAACCACAATTTGGATAATTTCTTCCAACAGCCTGCATACACTCGATTGCATTTTTTGAAAGATCACTACAATCTGTTTTACTTTTCATAATTGCTTGAGCAACTGCCAAACTCATGACACTGTCATCAGTTGGAAAGCATCTATATGTAAGGAAGTCAAACTCCTTACTCCTATGATTATTCCACTTAAAACGAGACCCTACAATATCTCCAATAATTGCTCCTAGCATTAATTTCCTCCTAAATTCTACCTTGAAGTCTTGACAGTGTAGAGTACCACCTGTTATCTGCTTCCTGTATAGATTTCTTATAGATTTCAAGTTCTTTTAAATATTCATCAGCAATAGACTCTTGTTCTTCTATCGAAGGTAACGGAATTTCTATATTGTTTAACTCCTTATAGCTGATATTCATTACTGTTGTTCCTTGTTGTCTTGTAACAAGCATTTTTCTTCCTAATGGACTATCAAAGAACAACTTTAAAAATATCGTAGATAAACTATTATCTATTGCTCTAATAACAATTACATTTGATGAGGCAATACATGGATACGGTTGTTCCTGAAAAATTGCCACTCTTATTGCTGTTCCTCTTGCCGGAATAAGTAAATCACCCGTCTTTAACAGATAGTTAGTAATCTTCCGTTCTTCTTCATCTAAATGGTCCAATCCCGAATAATCTATTTCGTATTCTCCAATGTTTGAAATATTCACCACTCCAATGTTTCCGTTAAGTTCTTTCTTATTCACTGCTTTTCCTCTAAAAATAGAAGCCACTGTTCCAAGTTCCTGTTTTTTAACTCCGGACTCCTGAAATTTAGTCCAATCTTCATCTTGTGACTCAAATATTCTATCAATATTCCAATCTCCCATATCAGTAAGTTCATCTTCTAACACGAATGTATCGTCCTGTACAATTAACTTATTCAGTCCATCCTTACGTGGATTTTCCGTATCCGCTATATAACGTTTTATAGTAACTTCATCGGTTCTTCCTGTGGTGATTGTTAACAAATATATCCTCACACCTGTGTTTTCAAATATCCCTGATGGGAGATCAGCAATTTCCTTTATACAATACATAGACTGTAAAAATTCTCGAAGTTCCTTAACATCTCCTCCACCAAAGGTAATTCTTGCAGGTAATATAATCGACAGAATGCCTTCACTATTCAAATGAAGCGCTAAGTTTTCAGCTGCAATTAAGTCGTATTCTCTGCAAATAAATGTTGAATTTTCCTCAGCTTTATCTCTTACACCAAACACCGGCGCTGACAATATTAAGTCAAATTTTCGTGATGAAAATTCGTATTTATAAATACTGGTCTGAATTACATCAACCATATCATTGCCAAGAAACATCTCTGTAAGAACTTTATAATAGAATGGCTCCATAGATGTTAGTGTAAAATGTGAATCATAATGCGTCATAATTAAACGTTCCAAACAAGGTGAAAACTTCTCAGCTTCTGGAATTAATACTTCCTGAAAGCCATCAATGAAATTTTTTTCCATTTCATCAATCAATGCTTCTGGAACTCTAAATTTTGCTCTACTGTCACCGTATTCAATGATATCTGTCCATGTAACTTCTTCAAACCCCTGTAACGTTCTATAGATATTAATAAATCTATTCCTATCGGGAAACGGATTTGCAACACCAAAAGAATCCGCTACATCTCTCATGATTTCATATAAATCGTCATCACTTACTTCATCTGTAATTTCTGAATGAATGTCTAATAACTTCTTAAGCACAGCTAATGTGCTTTGATATTCATTTGGAGCATTATTTCCTCTAATTGCATTAAAAAAGGAATACAACACATCTATTCTTTTCTTATTATTTTTCATTGTTACACCCCTAAAAAACTTATTTTACTTTCTAACGACAGTATATCACCGCAAAACTACTTTGTCAATTATTTTTAGTATTAAAATACCAAAATTTAAAATTCATCAGCCTTTTATTGTTTTAATAAAATATTCTATTTTAATACTGTCCCTATTACGTCATCCCTGATAATTTATCCATCTTATCAACTCAGTAACCCACTTTAGGCCAATTTCCACGATGTATAAAAACAGATAAAAGCAAAAAGCCTTTACATGAATATCATTACTAAATAATGATATCCTTAGAAAAGGCTTATACTCTGCGTATTTTCTACCCCTTATTTATCTTCCTTTGATATCAATACAGCACTCTCTGTATGCACCGTCCCCGGAAACATATCCACCAACCAAGCCTCCACCGCCCGATACCCCAGCTTCTTCATATACCTCACATCCCTGGCCAGCGTCTCCGGGTTACACGACACATACACCACCTTCCCGACCCCCAGTTTCCCTACGGCGTCCATAAACTCCTCCGTACTTCCGCTCCTGGGAGGATCCATGATAACCACATCCGCTTTCTCACCCTGCTCAGCCATATTCACCAGAAAACGGCCAGCATCATTGCAATAAAAGCGGATATTCTCAATTCCGTTCATCTTCGCATTATTAACAGCATCCCTGACGGCGTCCTGATTCAGTTCCATGCCAATAACCCTCCCGGCCGCCTTACTTGCTATAATCCCAATGGTTCCGATACCACAGTACGCATCCACCACCAGTTCCTGTCCGGTAAGACCGGCCAGTGACAATGCCTTTTCATAAAGAATTTCCGTCTGCACGGAATTTACCTGGTAAAATGACTTTGATGATATACGGAACCGGCATCCGCACAGCTCGTCCACAATATATCCCTTGCCATACAGCACATGTTCCTTATCCCCCAGAACCATGCTTGTTCCTCTTCCGTTAATATTCTGGACGATGGTGGTAATCTCCGGATGTTTCTCCCACAAAGCCTTAACAAAGTTATTCTTAGACGGAAACACCGGAGATGCCGTAACCAGCACTACCATAATTTCCCCCGTGGAAAATCCCTTGCGGATTAAGACATGTCTGAGAAGTCCAAAGCCTGTATCCTCATCATAGGTCCGGATTTTAAAAGATTTGAGCATTCCCCGTATGGTACCGATGATTTCATCCGCTTTCTGGTCCTCTATAAGGCACTTCTCCACAGGAACTACATGGTGTGTATTTTCTTCATATATTCCGGAAATGATATTTCCTCTTTTGTCTCTGTCAAATACAGCATGTACCTTATTGCGATAATGAAAGGGATCTTTCATGCCTATAATAGGCTTTACAGGACAGAGCCCTTTTAGCAGTTCTTCCACCTGCTTCTGTTTGAACGCAAGCTGTTTAGCATACTCCATATCCAGCAGCCGGCAGCCTCCGCACAGGTTCATCACCGGACAGATACTGTTGCCCCGTCTGCTTCCCCGTCCCCCATATGAACCTCCTCGTTTGGAATCCTCTCCCCGCTTTTCAGCATTAAAATTCCCTCCATTTTGTTTTTTGGAGACTGACAATCCATCCGCCCCTTTGCATTCCCTTGGTAAGCTGCCATCCCTGCGTTTCTCTCCACTGCGCTGCCCAGAAAATACGCCCTCTTTCCCTGCAAACCCTTTCCTGCTCTCATCTACACCGGTTTTACCTCCTCCATCCCTTACCTTGTGTTTACTGTCTTTTACGTTGTCTCTCACCCTGTCTTTCACTCCGTCCTTATCTCTCTTTACGGCTTTCCTGCTTCCTGTACCCGAATCTGAACCCATTCTTTTAACCATCTTTCCAGCCATTTTACCGGACATCCCTTTATCCATTCTTTTATCCATCTTTCTATCTCCTATATTCATCCATAATTTTATGCCCTACAGCAAACTCCAAGTCATTTTAATTTCATTCAAACATACTTGACCTTCTCTAAATCAAAATCCATATGGCCATTCTACCATATATTTCCCCTAATGTATAACCATATAACCCGAATAAATTACATCTCTTAGCTGACCTATAACAAAATACCACAAATTTTTACCATACCTGTTATGACTGCCCTGCCTCTTAAACGTATCCATGCTATCAAGCACAATATACCACCCTGTACCACAAAAAATAACTCTCCCACCGCCCTCATCCCCTCCATGAAACCTGTACACCTCTTTTCTATCCCTGTTCTCTATCCCCGTTCCCTATCGCTGTTCCCTATCTCTGTTCTCTATCCCCGTTCCCCATCCTATTCCCTATCCCCGTTCCCTACACCTGTTCCCTATACCTGTTTCCCCATCCCTGTTCCCTATACCTATTACACAACCCCGTTCCCAAAACAAGTTACCAAAACCAAATCCCGAGAACAGTTCAACAACACAAAACACCATCCAAGTAAAAAATAAAGAT
>JAJQEA010000354.1 GCA_021201905.1 Clostridia bacterium | reverse complement strand
GACCATATACGCCAATACAATGCGCAGCAAAAACAAATCAGAAAAACAGAGGAATTTATACGGAAAAACATAGCCGGCAGGAAATCCCAGATGGCCCGCGGACGGCAGAAGCAGCTGGACCGCATGGACAAGCTGGAAGCTCTGGAACAAAAGGATATAAAACCGGACTTCTGTTTCCAATGCCTTCCCCTGACCAAATGCCTTCATTTGTCCGTAAAGCGTTTGTCCGTGGGATATGATTATCCCATTTTGTCCCATCTGGATTTTTCCGTTTCCGGCGGACAGAAGGTGGTAGTCACTGGATTTAACGGCATCGGGAAATCTACCCTGCTAAAGACATTGACGGGATGTCTGGCTCCCCTGGATGGAGTCTTCACTTTTTCACAGCAGGTAACCATCGGATTTTTTGGACAGGAGCTGACTTGGGAAAATGATGCGCTGACCCCTGTCCAGGTTGTGTCCAATGCATATCCGATGCTTTTGCTTAAAAAGATACGCCGGCATCTCACCCGCTGCGGCATTCTGAGCCGGCAGGCCATGCAGCCCATTGGCACATTAAGCGGCGGCGAACAGGCGAAGGTCAAATTATGCCTTCTGACTCTTCGTCCCTGCAATTTTCTGATTTTGGACGAACCCACGAACCACCTGGATATCCAGGCCAAGGATTCACTGCAGGCAGCTCTTAAGAGCTTTCCCGGAACCATACTGTTGGTTTCCCATGAGGAATCCTTTTACCGCGGCTGGGCGAACCGTATTATACACATTGGGGAGCACTCTACCCCATAAACAGGCCACGGCTTTTGGCTTGCTGTTGTTCATAGAAAAAAGAAAATGGAACCAGATGGAATATCAGTCCAGTCCATCTGGTTCCACCCTGCTTATTGGTTATGCTGTATTTATTTGGCGGCATTTTTCCTATCAATATAATCCGTATTTAATTTGCGAAGCAGCAAGAATCAAAGCCCTACACGATGTCAGTCATCATCATCTCGATCATCCTCATCTAGATCGCCCTCCCCATGTTCTCCGGAATCTTCTTCGTCCGAGTCGTCTTCCTCAGAGCCATCTTCGTCCGAATCCGCCTCGTCCGAATCTTTCTCGTCCAAATTCTCCCCGTCGTCATCTCCGTTGTCATCTCCGTCACGTTCCCTGTCATCCACATCATCCATGTCCTTATCATCATCCGCATCACTGCTTTGTTTCACCACTTTACTTCTGACGGATTTATTCCTGTCCTTTTTGGTATCATCATTCTTCTCATCGTCATCCTTATCACCATCATTATCTTTATCAGCATCCCCCTCCCTGTCATCATCTTTATCGCTGCCTGCATTATTTTCGTCAGCGTCATTTTCATTATCATTTTCATCGTCATCATGCCCGTCATCGTCCCTATCATCGTCCTTGCCATCGTCCTTGTCGTCATCACGCTCGCCATCGCCTTCACTCATTCCCCCAGGCGGTACCCCGATGAATGCTGACTTATCCCCTCCTGTTCCTCCCGGCATTCCCCCCTCATGATGGGGTGCTGATGCGGGAGCTCCGTTCTTTCCCATGCTTTCCACATGTATTTCCACCGGTATACTGTCCTTTAAAAGGGTATCCAGACCTGTGCGGATGGCATCCGCCCGTTTTTCTTTCCAGCGTTCGCTCCCGCCTGATGCCGCCACATATACGGTCCCTCCCTCAGATAGGTACCCCATTTCCATAGCCCGTTCCACCAGAATGCCTGTCATATATTCTGAATCTTTTCCCTTATACGGCACCTGGTCAATGAGCTTTTTTCCATCCTCGTTCACGCCTTCCAGGGCAACTACGCGATCCATATAACTTACGGACATCTTCACATCCGGGTTAATTCTCACCTCCACTGTACCATAGGGCATTCCGTACGCGCCATAGGCCCCGCCTCCCAATACAGCCAGGCACAGGCAGGCAGCTGCAGCCAGGGGCGCCAGACGGAACAGGATGGGAGCCTTTGGCGTCTGCTGGGCAATTATCTCTCCCACCACCTGTCCCTCCTGATAGCCCAGATTGGCAGCCTTTATGATTCTGCCTTCATTGTCAAGGACAATGGCATATGACGGATGGCATTCCATTACAAGATAAGTCATACGGTTCCCTCCTTTCCCGGTGATATTTGACACAGATGACCCCGGATGATTTCATATCCGTTGGTATAAGCCAGCAAAATGGCAACCAGATACGTCCGGTGCCGTTCCAGTGTCTTTCTTGAAACGCCGGACAGCTCTGCAAGCTGTGCAATGGGAAGTTTGCGGCTCTGTGTCAGACGTTCCAGTAGCTGGGGATGGCTTCTGGCGGCCTCCAGCACTTTATGGCACGCCTTAAGGGTACGGTCCTGCCGGGGGGCAGTTATCCGCCACATCCGACAGGGTGACGCCATACTCGGACAGATTCCTTCGGAACTCCTCCAGTTCCTCCCTGGTAACCGTTCTCACATTCCACTGCTGGATTCCGTTTTTCTCATCAGGCATTATTTCCAACAGGGCATGGGAATCGTCCTCCTGGCCTGCCGGAGCATCAAAGGAAACCAGGCCCTGATGGCGTCCCTCTTTCCTGATGTAGTCTATGAGCCGGTTGCGTATGGACGCGGCAGCATAGGGCAGAAAGGCCCCTCTTCCCCTCTCATACCCCTGAACCGCCTCATAAAAGGCAAACATGGCCACACTAAGCTGATCCTCCCTGGCCTGAGATGGCACTCCCCGGGTAAAGCGGACTGTCTCTGCCTGTATGAAATTCATATATTGGCCAATCAGGCTGTCAGCAGCCTCCGGATTCTTTTTTGCCTCATAGACCAAACGGACTATCTGGTGCTCCTCCCCCAAGATATCACCTCCACTTATCATAGAATACGCAAAAACTGTTTCTGTTTCGGGGTTACAGGAAAAAGTTTCTCTTTTACGTAGTATAACAGAGAAAATCACTTGTTCCATCCATAAAATGGATAGTCCAAGTGATTTTTCAACAATGAACACGCTCTAACCAGCCCACTCAATCAGCCGCCTCATCCAAAGCCTCATTCAGTTCCTCTGTCCCTTCCAGCACGAACCTGCCCTGACGGATAATATCTATACTGCTTCCGTCTGCCCTCACAGCCTTTATATCCCCCAATTCCGAATAGGGAATGGTGATATCCGTATGGCAGCTGAAATACGCCTTGGACATATCCGTTTTTCTGAGAAGGGATATTTCATTATCCCTGGCAATTACCTCCCGGCCGTCAGGATTATACATGGGTGAATCCTCAGCAAAGCTGTAGCACGTATCGCCTACCGCAAAATGAGGCCCCATCTTCTCGGCAATAAGGATGGGCAGCTTGTCGCCAATGGAAAACCTTCTGGCCATGGCGTAGGCCGTAGTGTTGGTACCGATGGCGAACTCGCCCAAAGGCAGCCAGTCATGGTTCCGCATAATGACCTGCTTTACAAGAGCCTGGCCCTGCCTGCGGGCCTCTCCGGCAGTTCCGGCGGACTCACCTTTTCCGGCGTTTCCGACATCCCCGTCGGTCTCACCTTTTCCGTCCTCCCCGGCCTCCCCATCCTCAAAATTCCCACAGGAATACTCCGTCACCTTACCATCCTCAAACACCATGCGCAGATTCCTGAACTGATAATCTTCCACATAAACATTCTTTACGTGCAGCAGCCCTTCTGTCCCCTTCAAAATAGGGGATGTAAAAACCTCTCCCAACGGAATGTTCACATCGGACACACAGTTCTCAAAATTGGTCTCCTTTTCCCTGTCATTTAAGGGGTGGAGGGACACCTTCATGGATGTCTCATTGCCACTGCGGCCCGTTATGAGCACATGGCTGGCCTCATCCAGCGCCTGGATGATACGCTGCTGTATTTTCTGGTACTTCTCATAATCCAGTGTATTGATTCGGATGGTTTCCCTGAAAACCTCCTCAAAATCCGGCCCAATTTCAGGTTTGGGAAAGGCGATAATGGTGAAGCTGGTCTCGTCTCCCGGCATGTACTGATTCACAATCTGCCTGGATTCATTGGCATAAGCCAGGGTCAGCGCCTCCTGGTGGACGTTGAGGGCCAAAGCCGCCTTTTTATTCACAGGCGTGAAGCCTTCCTCGCCAAATGTCTCCACCAGGGCAGGGCCCGCGCACCAGGAGGCTTCCTTCCTGTAGGTCTCGTAGGCAGACCGCAGGACGGCCAGCTTCCTCTCCTTAAACGCATTTCCCATATAGAGGGCGCTGTCATAGCGATGGTCATAATCATACTGCTTGTTGGGGGATGTGCCGTAATACCCCCTGCGTCCATTGGCCCTGCGGTTCACAGACTCCACCGCCGCCCTGTAGCAGATGGGTTCAAGTCCCATCTCCCGAAAGTACTCCACCGCCCTGCGAATCATGCGCTCAAAGCCCAGCTGGAATTCCACCACAACGGTCCGCTTCTTCTTCAGGTCCCTGCCCATGACCTGGAATCCCTTCCTGAATCCTTCCGTATAAGTGGATGCCATCTGGTCAATGGTCTCCTGGGGAAGGCTGTTCATGAAGGAGGCAAGCTTTATCTCTGTCTCCGAAACATATTCCCCATAGGCATAGAGATACCGCAAATCCGTCAAATCCTGCTCCATCACAATGTCTGTCCCGAAGGAAAGAGCCGGGTCCAGTCCCTCACGAATCCGCCAGTCCACGGTGACCTCCGCATAGTCGCTGACAAACCAGTAAAGGGAATCCTTAATCAGCTGCTCCTGGGGCGCTTTCCTCCTCTCCTCCCATGCCTGGGCAAAGAGGCTGTATACTTCCAGGAACAGCTCGTTGAGGATAGTGATATTCATAAGCCGCATTTCAAAGGCATATACGATATCAGCCCGGATTTCTGTATAGAGAAAGGATAAAAGCTGGCCGTAGCCATCCCCCAAAACCTCCACCGCGTAATCCGGATTGGCAAAGCTCTGCCCGTAATGTTCAGGCAGAATATCCTGGTACAGGGCGTGATTCTCCTCCTGCAGTTTCTCCAGGGTTAAAAGGTTCCCATCTGTCCCGGCCTCCCGGCTTAAGCCGGTTTCCTCCACCCGCTTTGCCAGACTTTCTATCCGGCGGATAAATGCCGAAACCTTCTTAAAATAACAGCCGTAAGGCAGCTGCATCTCCTCTGTGTCCATGGACCTGATTCGCTCCATGGACAATTCGTAACGCTCCCTTACGGCATCATTCTCTTCCTGTAATAATATTCTGTAATCCATCTGCATCTACTCCCATCTATCTTACAATACTGGTTATGATAATCACAGCCCACACGATGACCAGCACCACGCTGATACTGATTCCTATCTTCGCCAGTATGTAATTGCGGTCCTTTTCCATAAATGAGCACCCCCCGTACCACAGCCCCATAAGGGCAGCGGCAAGGCTGGAAAAGCCATAAACCCCTGTATTCAGGCCTCCCTGGCCTGCCCTTGTCACAGACAGATACATGCTGGCTGCGCCCAAGGCCAGTCCCAGCACCGCCAGAGTCAGACAGAAGTAGCTGTTTCTCGCAAAAGGATTTTTCACATACGATACCTTATCGCCAACCTGCCTCAACGTGAAAGCCTCCTTTTTCTCAATTTGCACCGGGTCTGCTGTACCAGGCGGTAACACAGATAGCCTGCGGCTGCCCCCAGGGTGTTAAGGAACATATCGTCCACGTCAAAGCTTCCCGCCTTGAACACCAGCTGCAGAGTCTCCAGCATCAGACTGAAAACAAAGCCGAACATAACCGTGTTGTACCACTTCTTGCTGCGTCTGCTGATAATGGGGAGAAAGAACCCGAAGGGCATAAAGGCCGCCACATTTCCTATGATGTTAATCATGAACAATGTGGGCCCCAGCACGTCATAGTGGCAGAAATACCGCGTGATTTCCTTAAAGGGCACCAGATTGTACTGGTACCCCCTGTCTGTGTCCGTGCGCCCAAAGGATTCTGAAAAAAAAACATGAAATATGCCAGGAAACAAAGATACAGTATGAACAATACCCATCCCAGCTTTTGACGCTTTGTTGTATTTCTTATCATTGTCAGCCCCGCTTACTAAAATTCAATTTCGGATTTTCGTTTCAGCAGCAGCGCTCCATTTACAATGGAAATGATTCCAACCGTAAGGCCGGTCACGGCTATGATAACGCCTAACGCGATGCAGCCAGCCCCTGTGTTACGCATGGTTTTATACACTCTCTCCATATTCATCGCCTTTCTTCCTGGAAACATCATTATGCCTGGGCTCCATACTGCTCATAGTAAGCGTCGATGGCGGCCTTTATCGAATCGTCGATGACTACCTTGCCATTTATTTCTTTATTATAGAGGTGCTCCACCACATCTGCCATGGAAATGATGGCGGCTGTGGGGAAACCGTATAAATCCTTAATCTCATCCAGAGCGCTCTTGGTGCCTTTGCCGCGCTCCATACGGTTTAAGGATACCATGAGTCCCTTGATCTCCACATCGCCCTGGGCCTTGATAATGGGAAATGTCTCCTCGATGGACTTGCCGGATGTGGTCACATCCTCGATGATAACTACCTTGTCCCCGTCTTTGATAGGGCTTCCCAAAAGGATGCCGGTATCTCCGTGGTCCTTGACCTCCTTGCGGTTGGAGCAGTAACGGATGTCTTTCCCGTACAGCTCGCTGATTGCCATGGTGGTTGCCACGCTTAAGGGTATTCCCTTATAAGCCGGCCCAAAGAGCACGTCAAAATCCAGTCCGAAATTGTCGTAGATAGCCTTTGCGTAGTACTCTCCTAATTTCCTCAGCTGGGTTCCTGTGACATAGCTTCCCGCGTTCATGAAAAACGGGGACTTGCGTCCGCTCTTTAATGTGAAATCGCCAAATTTTAGCACGCTGCTTTCCACCATAAAATCGATAAATTCCTGCTTATAGTTTTCCATCTTCTTTAAACCTCCTGTATTTACGGGCCGTTTAACCGCTCTGTAATTCTTATGCTGCTGCCTTTTTAACTGCCTTTGTCACTGTCTTTAATCACTGCCTTTTATCACTGCTTATCCTGCAGGTGCTACCTCACAGCCCCTATCAGTTCCCGGATATCCTCGACTGCGTACTTCTCCATATACGCCCGTATTCCATCCACGGTCTCCACCGTAGCATAGGGGTTATGGAAATTGGCCGTGCCAATGGCAACAGCCGTGGCGCCTGCCAGTATGAACTCCAGGGCGTCATCCGCATTCCTGATTCCTCCCATGCCGATGATGGGAACCTTCACGGCCTGGGCAGCCTGGTATACCATGCGCACAGCCACCGGCTTTACAGCTGGGCCGGACAGTCCTCCTGTCCTGTTGGCCAGGGCAAAGGCCCTTTTGTGAATATCAATCTTCATGCCAGTAAGGGTATTGATTAAAGAAATGGCATCTGCCCCGCCGGCCTCTGCCGCTCTGGCCATGACAGTGATATCCGTCACGTTGGGGCTCAGCTTCATGATAACAGGCTGCTTTGCATGTGCCTTTACCTCCCTGGTAATGGCCTCCACTGCCCTGGGGTCCTGGCCGAAAGCGATTCCGCCCTCTTTTACATTGGGGCAGGAGATATTGATCTCCAGCATATCCACCGGCTGATCCCCCAAACGCTCCACCACATCAATATATTCTTCCGTGGTCTTTCCGCAGACATTGACCACGATTTTCGTGTCATACTGCTTTAAGAAGGGAATATCCCGCTTTGTAAACACGTCAATGCCCGGGTTCTGGAGGCCGATGGCATTGAGCATGCCGCCGTATACTTCCGCTATCCTGGGAGTGGGATTGCCCGGCCACGGCACACTCGCCACACCCTTGGTAACCACTGCGCCCAGACGGTTTAAATCCACAAATTCACTGTATTCCATGCCGGAACCAAATGTGCCCGACGCTTCCATTACCGGATTCTTAAATTCCACACCGGCAATCTTTACACTCATATTCATCTAAACGGTACCTCGCTATCTTTCACCTATACATGCCTACAGCTCAATCTCATCTGCCCGGAACACAGGACCGTCCTTGCATATGCGCTTATTGTGGACCTGTGAGTGATCGTCCACCTCTTTGGACTGGCACACGCAGGCCAGACAGGCGCCTACTCCGCAGGCCATCTTCTCCTCCAGAGAAAGCCAGCACTCCAGCCCCTTTTCGGCCGCATATGCCTTCAGAGCGCGGAGCATGGGAGTGGGACCGCAGGCATATATGACATCCGCCGCAAGGCCCTGCTCACGGATGGCGTCCAGCACATTTCCGCTGGTGCCGAAGCTGCCGTCCTCTGTGGCAACGTATACCGGACCGTATGCCTCAAATTCATCCTTCAAGAACATCTGGCTGTCCCTGTATCCCAGTACGGACTGGACCAGGCCGTCCTCCCCGGACTTGTTAAGCCCATGAAGGGCTTTGGCCAATTCCAGCATGGGAGGAACACCGATGCCCCCGCCTATCAGAAACGCCTTTTTTCCGGCTTGCAGGGGAAATCCATTGCCCAGAGGTCCCAGGACATCAATGGTATCGCCTGCCGCGAGCCCGGAGAACTCCTTTGTGCCTTCCCCCGCAATGCGGTACACCAGCCTGAGCTCTCCCTTTTCCTTGTCAATGCCGCACAGACTGATGGGACGCGGAAGAATCCTGGACCCGTCCTTTGAATAAAGGGATACGAATTGGCCCGGAACCGCTGACTCCGCTATCTCTGGCGCTTTTATCCTCATATCGTATATATCGGCAGCCAGCTGCTCCTGGAGCGTGACGGCTGCTGTCATTTTCACTTTTGCCATAACATGCATCTCCTGTCTCTTACAGTACGCTGCTGATATCAGCAACCATGTCAATCACGGCCTGTCTGGACGCCTCACCGAAGTGCTCCGGCCCGAAGTTCTTGTACTTCTCCTGTTTGTAGGCAGCAATGATTCCCCTGGAGGAATTGACCACAGCGCCAAGCCCGTCCTTGTTAAAACAATGCTTCAGGTCAGCGGCCGTTCCTCCCTGTGCCCCGTATCCGGGTACCAGGAAATAGGTGTGGGGCATGAGCTTTCTCAGAATCTCGCTCATCTCAGGATAGGTTGCGCCCACCACCGCGCCCACATTGCTGTACTCACCGTCCATGCAGTCGGAGCCCCACTCCTCCACCTTGGCGGCCACCCACTCATAGAGGGGCTTTCCGTCAATCAGGCGGTCCTGGAATTCACCGCTGGACGGATTGGAGGTCTTGACCAGGACGAAAAGGCCCTTGTCCTCGCTCTTACATACATCCACAAAGGGCTTCACGCCGTCCGTTCCCAGATATGGGTTTACAGTAAGTATATCCACATTAAATCCGCTTAAGGATTTGCTTCCCACCTGCACCCTGCCAAGATGGCCTGTGGCATAGGCAGCGGATGTGGAGCCGATATCGCCCCTCTTGGCGTCTCCAATGACAATCAGCCCCTTTTCATGGCAGTAGTCCACGGTTCTCTTATATACGGTCAGTCCTTCAAGGCCGAACTGTTCATACATGGCAATCTGCGGCTTTACAGCCGGAATCAGGTCAAATGTGTGGTCGATGATTTCCTTATTAAACTGCCAGATGGCATCAGCAGCCCCTTCTAATGTCTCACCGTAGGCGTCCAGGGATTTCTTTACCACATGTTCCGGTACATAGGACAGCATGGGATCCAGTCCCACGCAGATTGGGGCATTGGTTTTCTTTATTTTTTCAATTAACTGGCTTATCATAATGTTCTCCTTTGTTGAGAGTTTTTTCACTTTGCATGAATTCTTTCCCCATTTTATCATATAAAGTACCTTGTTTCAAGGAATGATATTCCAGTATTGCAATTATTTTAACGATTATTTTAACGGGTCCGCTGAACGGACTGGGGCATTCATTCCATGAAAATCCGTTTTATTCCATCTGCATCAGGCACCCCATAAACAGCGGAAAATTCTGTCTGCTATCTATAACCATATAGAAAAACGGCCTGTCAAGGAAAACCTGCTTTGGTTCTTCTGTCTGAATCCCACAGCCTTCCGCCACATCAATGGCTGTCACAGCGCCTGCCCTTGTCCCTTTGGCGTCCACATCCATTTTAGTCTTATGAATCACCTTGCTGATATAGATATTGTCATTATCCGAGTGGGCCATGGATGAGAAATCCGCCTTTGCACTGTCAAATGCATCCTTCATGCCCGAGTCCATGAGGGATTCATTGAGAATCACACTGTATTCCACTGTAAACTCAGGTATTCTGGCATAGACGGTTTTATTCCGGGCCTGTTTAAGAAGCTCCGTCACACCGTCACCCTTTAACTTCTCCAGGAAATCCTCCATCGCCATACCCTCCTTTGGCAGGACTGCGGCAAACGCATAGGCCCCGTCCCCATATGGTTTTATGAATCCGGTTCCGTATGGACTTTCCAGGTAGACTGTTTCTGTGGAATACATGAACTGCGCAGGCTGCTGTTCTCCGTTTTCCGTGTTGAACGTTCCTTCATGTATCTGGTTCTTTTCATAGATTTCACGCCATTCCCCGTCAAAGGACAGTGCGTTGATCAAATACATGACCGACTCCGAGGGCGGCGGCTCTTCCAGCAGTTTCTGAATCATGCCGTTGGTTTCCTTCTTTACCCAGTTGTTGATGTCATCCATTGTGCCCGCGTCAAAGGGGGCCTCAAATATGGATGCCTCATAGTAATTGCGGCTGGTTTTGAGAAAATCCTCATTTATGGTCAGGCTGTCACTGTCCCTGAACCATATGGAATTTGCTATATTGACCTTGTACTTATCACTGTTGGGCATGTAATCTGTATAGGCCTTCAGGTAATCGTTCAGGACAGCTGTATCCGTATGCATCATCTGTTCCATCTGTGTGCGCGTGCTGCCCTTTGCCCCATTTGCAGTCATTCCCAAAGCGGACACAATGGAAAGAGGCGAAATCAGGCAATTGTCATGGGACAGATTCCCCCGCAGCAGTTCCAGCGAGAATTCCGTAAGATCTTTCCCGGGATTGACGGATTCATAGGATGGTTCCATAATATCCACTGTCTCCACTTCTTCCTCCGGTATCTTCTCAGTCAGCTCCCGGGCCCCCTTATTGGGACCCTTTAAGGCACATCCGGCTGTGAGCGCGGCCAGACACATGGTTGCCAGAAGCAGAACGGTTTCCATATACTTCTTTTTCTTTTTTGTATTCATTTTCATTGAATGTCTCATACATTTTCCCTCCCTGCATACATAACTTTACCATATCCTTCCACGTTTTACTTTAATCCCTGCTTACGGTTCTATGTTTTTTCTATGAAGGTCTCTGGGAATGTTTGATGAGAAGTACGGATTGAGTTATACGCTTGTTGAATAGCTACTGTTAAAATTGAAAAAATCAAGATATTATGATAAACTGCTATTGGTAAAACGATTGAGTTCCAAGAGGCCAAGAGAATTACAATGTCCATGAGGATGGACAGTACATTCCAACAATCCTTCCAGAAAACGAAGAGGTGAGTTTAATGAGCAATACGTTTGGATATATTTATATTTTGACAAATCCATCTTTCAAAGAATATGTAAAAATTGGATACGCAGATGATGTAGAGAAACGGTTGAAGCAACTCAACCGAAGTGAATGTATTCTGTTTGCCTTTCGCGTGTATGCAACCTATGAGGTTGACTCCAGACTTTCAGATAAGAAAATTCACTCTATTATCGACAAGCTGAATCCTAATCTGCGTTCTATCGAAACATTTGAAGGGAAAGAGCGCAAACGTGAATTCTATGCGATGACTCCTGAAGATGCATATAGCATTTTGGAAGCAATAGCAGAAATAAATGGACGTTCTGACAAGTTAGTAAAGAAAGAACTCACTCAGGAGGAACTGGATGCGGAAGAACAGGCAGAAGAAATCGAAGAAGAACACAGAGAAATTCGGGCGCCCTTCAGATTTTCTATGATAGGAATTGAACCGGGGGAGGTTATTGAATTTTGTAGTACGGCTTCTGAATACTCCGGAGTAACCTGCAAGGTTATCAATGACAGGCAGGTAGAGTATCAGGGAAAAATCTGGTCCTTATCCTCCTTAGCTACAAAGCTTTGTGGTTCCAAATGGGGAGTTGCCGGACCAAGGTATTTTAAATATCAGGGTGAATGGCTGAACACGCTTCGGGATCGAATAGAACAAGCTGAAAACGAATAAAGAGGGATTTTTGAGGAACAGCCCATTTTCATACTTTACCAATTTTTAATAATTAAAATTAGCACTCACCTCTTGACAGTGCTAACAATCATGTTATAATACAAACATAAAGTAAATAAAAACAAACAGTTCTATGAGCGAGGAGGATATAACGATGATGTTAATACCAAGAAGAAACTACGGACTTAATTTATTTGATGACTTTTTCAATGACCCATTCTTTACCAGCGCCTCCGAAAAGGGCGAGGATGCCAAGAAGCTTCCGGTGATGCGCACCGATATCATGGAGAAGGATGGAAACTATATTTTAGAGATTGAGCTTCCAGGATTTAAGAAGGAAGATATCAGGGCAGAGCTTAAGGACGGGTATCTGACCGTCAGCGCGGATATAACCAAGTCCAGTGAGGACAAGGATGACAAGGGTACCCTGATTCACAGGGAGCGCTATACCAGTTCATGTAAGAGAACCTTCTTTGTAGGCGAGCAGATCCGCCAGGAAGATATCAAGGCTGGTTTTGAAAATGGCATACTGAGACTTCAGGTGCCAAAGGATGCGCCGAAGGTGGAGGAGACACCAAAGTATATTGATATTCTGTAATCATTATTGCGTGCCCACACTCCTTTTATATATATTAACCCTGATAAAGGACACAGCCGGGAATTCCCCCTTTCCGGCTGTGTCCTTTTGGGCTTTTTATATTCGTTTTTTCCCCCTATGCCTTCCACCCTATGCCTTCCACAAAAGCCGATCCTCCTTGATGGTGGCCAGCACCCTGATACTGCGTATCTCGTCCACCGATGTTTCCAGGGGATTCTGTTCCAGCACCACAAAATCCGCCTTTTTTCCGGGTGTGACAGTTCCCTTCTCATTTTCTTCAAAATACTGGTATGCCCCATTGACCGTCACCGCCTTAAGGGCCTCCCAGACCGGAATGCGTTCCTCTGGCCCCAGCACCTTTCCCTCCCTGGTATGCCGGTTTACGGCGCACCACAGGGTCTCCATCATGTCGGGCATGATAACCGGGCTGTCCTGGTGCAGGGTGAAGCAAATGCCTTCCTTCAGGGCCGAAGCAGCCGGACTGATGCGTGCCGCCCGCTCCGGACCAAAATTGCGTACGTGAACATCTCCCCAGTGGTATACATGGGCCAGGAAAAAGGAGGGAATAATTCCCAGTTTTTTTACCCGTTCCAGCTGGTCGATCCCCAAAAGCTGTGCATGGATCATGACCGGCCGGATATCGCCCCTGTAAAAACCGGGCTTTCTGCTGTGCCCGCTCCCCAGCTCCCTGTAGACTGCTTCCAGCTGATCCATATACTGCTCCGCCGCCATATCACCGTTGCAATGGGCCAGAAGCTGCATGTCCTCCAGCTCTGCCTTCAATATAGTTTCCTTTACCTGGCTGTCCTCCAGAGTATGATAGCCCCGGTAATCCTCTTTTGTTTCATGGGTGCTCAGAGACGTATCTCCCTGCCCCGTTTCCCGCACATCCGGCGTTTCCGGCAGATAGGGAGTCCGCATCCATGCCGTCCTGCCCTGGGGCGAGCCGTCCAGGAACATTTTATACCCGCCTATCTTCATATGCCCCTTGTAGTTCTTTATATGGCTTTCAAATGTCTTCCTGACCGCATCACTGTCCCGGATATCCATATAGGAGATTAAATCCAGCTTTAAAAGTCCTGATTTCATCAGCATCTGGTACAGCGGCACCAGCTGGCCTGCCATCAATCCCTCCTGTACCGTGGTGATTCCATAGGATGCGTAGAGCTCCTGTGCGCGGCCGTAGGCAGTCAGAAAGTCCCCGGCCGACGGCATGGGGACGCGTCCCTGGAAGCCGAAGAATGCATTTTACTCAATATATCCGGTCGGGGGGGGCGGCCGCCGAGGGGGGGGGATGGGTGGCGGG
>JAJQEA010000153.1 GCA_021201905.1 Clostridia bacterium | reverse complement strand
GTTCCCCCGCCCGCAGCTCCCAGCTCCGGCCCGCTTTGCCCCTGCATTCCCTGGTCCGCCGCACTCCGGCCGCCAGACACCTGGCTGGCATCCCCATCTGTCACCTCCCGGGCCGGCTGTTCCGCCACAATCACTGGTTCCCTGTTATCTGTATGATTATCCGGACCCTGGCCTTCTCCGGCCCCATATCCGTTTTCTTTTTCGTTTTCCATGGATTATCTCCTCTCTCAAGCCCCTGCGGCTGCGTCAGTGTGTCCGGATACAGGACACACTTTTGGGAAAGTATAACATATTTTGTAAAATAAAACAATCCGCCAGGGTATATCCCCGGCGGACCGTCTCTTACGATTTTATGAATCACTGCATTTTATCTTCAACGGGTATGGCTGAAAGCTGACTGCTGGCACGTTTTAGAACAGCGGCACTACAGCGCCTTCATATGTCTCTTCCATGAACTGCTTTACCTCAGGGCTGGTCAATGCTTCCACCAGAGCCTTGCTGGCATCGCTGGATTCTTCTCCCTCTCTCACTGCCACTACATTGCCGTAGGTGGTAGCTGCCAGGGACTGGGAATCCTCCGTAGCCAAGGCATCGCTGACTTTAAGCCCTGCTTCAATTGCATAGTTGCCGTTGATAACCGCGATATCGCCGTCTGAAATGGAACGTGGAAGCTGTGCTGCCTCCAGCTCTACGATATCCAGGTTCTTGGTGTTCTCCACGATGTCATTCTTAGTAGCCTCCAGGCCAACACCGTCTTTCAGCTTAATCAGACCCTGGGCCTCCAGCAGAAGAAGGGCTCTTGCCTCGTTGCTCACATCGTTTGGCACCAGTACGGTCGCCTTGTCCGGAAGTTCTTCCAGGGATGTTGTCTTGCCTGCATAAATACCAAATGGTTCATAGTGGATGGCGCCTGCGCTGACCAGATTTGTTCCGTTCTGGGCATTAAAGGAATCCAGATATGGCTTGTGCTGGAAATAGTTGGCGTCCAGGTCGCCGGAATCCAGCGCATTGTTGGGCTGCACGTAATCCGTATATTCCACGATCTTAAGCTCATATCCCTTGGTTGCCAGAACTTCCTTGGCCGCATTAAGGATTTCCGCATGGGGCGCCGGGCTTGCTCCTACCACGATTTCCTTCAGTTCTGCGCTGGCCTGGGTGGTATCCGCCGCCGTGGTCTCCTCGGCCTTGGAATCAGCAGCCTGCGCCTCGGCAGCTGCCGTGGTATCTGCCGCCGTTGTCTCCTTTGGGCTGCCGGAGCATGCGCTCAGCGCTCCCGATGCCAGTATGGCTGCCAGTACGGCTGCCCCTAAGATGTTTTTCTTCATAATTGTGTCCTCCTCGCTTTGGGGCTCTGCCCCTGTTATTTTCGCCGTATTCAGGCATTTATCATCAGCTCAGGCTGTACGTCCTCTCTCCTGTGACGGTCATATACATGTTCCCGCCCTTGTAAGGATACGGACCGCCTCAGCGGATTCTCTTTCCGGTTTCACTACCCGGATTTTCCTACCGGATTCTCTTATCGCTCTTTCTGGACATGCGCATGGCGACCTCCTGGATCAGCTGCACGATAATGACCAGAAGCACTACGGTCACCATCATCATATCGGTCTGGTAACGGTGGTATCCGTAACGGATGGCGATATCGCCCAGTCCGCCTCCTCCGGTAAATCCTGCCATGGCAGAGTATCCGAGAATCGTGGTCACGGATATGGCCGCACCTACCAGCAGGGACGGCTTGGCCTCCGGCAGCAGCACCTTGACGATAATCTGCCAGGTGGATGCGCCCATGGACTTGGCTGCTTCGATGACGCCCGCGTCCACTTCCTTCAGGGAAGACTCCACCATACGGCCGATGTAGGGGGCCGCGGCAATAATCAGAGGCACCACCGTGGCGTTGGAGCCAATGGTCTTTCCCACAATAAGCTTGGTAATGGGCAATACCATGATTAAGAGGATAATAAACGGCACGGAGCGCAGCAGATTGATGATGAGCCCCAGAACCTTGTTGAACAGAGGCACCGGGCTGATGCCCTCCTTGTCCGTCACCACCAGGGCGATACCCAGAGGAATGCCGATTACATAGGATAAGGCAGAGGACAGGAACACCATATAGATGGTCTCCCATATTCCCTTTACAAGCATATTTATGGTCGTAGAATCAAATTGCATCTCACCGCACCTCCTCGAACTTTACATTGGCTGTCTTCAGATAGTTACAAATCCGGCCGGCATCCGTATCGTCCTCCGGAAGTTGTATGATCATCTGACCCATAGCCTTGCCTTCAATATCCCTTGTATCCGCATGCATGATATTCACCGGAACCTTGCAGGCCAGCACCATATTGGCAATCACAGGCTCTGAAGACTCCCTTCCGTCAAAAATAATGCGAATCTGGCGGGAATTGCCAAAACTCAGGTTCTGCTCAGCCACATCCCCCAGAATCAGCTGGCGGCCGATATCGGATTTGGGACCTGAGAAGATATCGGACACATTTCCCACCTCCGCGATATGGCTGTGGTCTATGATAGCCACTCTGTCGCAGATGGCCTCAATGACCGCCATCTCATGGGTAATGACAATGACGGTAATTCCCATCTCCCGGTTTATCTTCTTGAGCAGTTCCAAAATGGACTTGGTTGTATTGGGATCCAGGGCGCTGGTGGCCTCGTCACACAGAAGGACCTTTGGATTGGTCGCCATGGCCCTGGCAATGGCAACCCTCTGCTTCTGTCCGCCGGAGAGCTGCGCGGGATACGCCTTCATCCGGTCTTCCAGGCCCACCAGTGTCAAAAGCTCCTCCGCCCGCTTTTTGGCCTCGGATTTGGATACCCCGGCAATCTCCAGCGGGAAGCATACATTCTGAAGCACGTTTCTCTGGGACAGCAGGTTAAACTGCTGGAAAATCATGCCCATGGACTGCCTGGCCAGACGCTTCTCCCTGTCCTTCATCATGGACAGGTTCTTTCCCTCAAATATAACCTTTCCCGAGGTGGGCACCTCCAGGTAATTGATGCACCGCACCAGGGTGCTCTTGCCCGCGCCGGACAGGCCGATGATACCGAACACCTCTCCATTGTGGATTTCCAAATTGATATCCTCCAGGGCAGTCACCGGACCATTCATGGTCTGAAACTGTTTCCCCAGTCCCACCAGCTGGATAATGGGATTTTCGTTATTTGCTTCCATAGGTTTAATTCCTTTCTTTTGTTCCCGCAGCTCACACCCGCAGTCCCCCACATGCTCGCATCCCGGCCGGACTCAGCCACATTACGCCGGAGCGCACGTCACATCGCGCCGCCCGCCCATGGCAGAACCACCGCAAAAAGGCCGCATGTCCTGCACGGACTTGCGGCCCTGAATCTTTCCCTGCTACCGGGATATCTCCTGATTAATCACAATCCATACAGATAAAACTTACATTCAGTTTTTTGCCCATGCGGATACACAGCACATCATCATGTACATGCTGTTCATCATATCCATATTCATCTGCATGGCTCTTAACTGATTCATAAGTTCCTCCTATATTGATTCCTATCAAATCGCTGGGATTTATCTTAGTTAAGAAAATACATCACATGAACCTATTTGTCAAGCACTTTTTCCGGAAACGCCGGCGGAATCTTTAAAATATTAAAAATGTTTTAAAGGATGTCTCCTGTGACCACCACGTCCGCTGCCGTAAACCCGGCCTCCGCCGCTCCGGTTATCCCCGCGCCTACTGACGGCGCGGCATCAAAAAGTCCTGCCATTGTCCCGTCAGGCATCTGGTATTCCCATTTATATGGGGAACCTGCATACTGTCTGTACGACTGAATATAAAAGTCATCTCCATGGCCTTCCTTTACAAGGCAGGCATCCGCCCCCAGTCTGGCTGAGCGCATGCGTTTCTGCTCCTGCTTAAGCCTCAATGCCCGCTTAGCCTGCTGCTTCTTTTCCGCCTTCTTCTGCTCCTGCAGCTTAAGCTGCTCCCGATCCAGCTTCCGCATCTTCCTGCCGCCCCGCCCCAGCAGCTTCTGGAGGGAACGCAGGGCTCTGGATGCCTTTACGCGCTGTTGGTCATCACCGCAGGCTGCCGCCCGCTTCAGGTTGGAAATGGACCTGTGTATGTCCCACATAGCCTCCTGCACCTGCCCCTTTGTGCGGGCTCTGGCCACCCGGGAGAAATGGTTGGAGACATTGAGCGAAACAATGACGCGCATCCTGGGGTCGCTGCCTGCAGAAGGCGTTTCTTCCACGGCTGAGTGCGAAACAGCAGGCACCACCTCCTTGTCCGCCTTATCCTTCACGAACCAGTAGGAGACACCGTTCTCCCCCAGGAATGCTCCCAGGGCCCTGGTCTGCCCCCGGTTTGCCCAAAGCTTCCCGGCCACAGATACCAGCTCGGAATAGCATTGGCCAAATTCCTCCCTGCTGCTGCCCATGCGCTCCACAAACTCCCGGGACAGGTACAGATGTATGCCTGTACCTGCCCGGACAGCCAGACCGGCCAAATCCTCGGCGTCCTTACCGTCCGCCAGATGGAACACAATGTCCGGATACTGCTTTTTCAGCTGTTCCAGCATATGGACAGCATTCTCTTTCCAGTTATCTGAATCCTCTGTCCAGGTCCACACAGCCCGGTCCCGGCAGGCGCCGTCATTTTTTACGGCGGTCTGTTCCTCAGCACCGGTTTTACTGCAATCAGCAGTCTGTTCCTGATACCCCGGCGCCGACGGCCGGACCGGCCGGGTAGTTTCAATATAAGCGGATAACCCGCCCTGTTCCGGTATACTTTTTATTCCCACCATTTTATCATCCCTTCATTCACAATCAGGTCACAGAAAAACAGGGTATATTTCTTCTATCAGCCGCACAGCTCCACAATGACCTGTGCAAATATTTTTGCGCTTAATACAAGCTCGTCCACCACCGCGAACTCATCAGCCCCATGCATGCGGTTGTCTGTTCCCGGCAGGGCCGCGCCATAGGCAACGCCGTTCTTAAGACTGTGGACATAGGTGCCGCCGCCTGTCGCCTGGCAGCTCCCCTCAAGGCCGGTGTAGTCCTCATATACGGACAGCAGTGTCTTTACGAAATGAGAATTCCCATCCACATGGTGAGGCGGTATCATGGAATCATTTTCCAGTGTAAGCCCCTGTTCCACCATGGCCTGCTTCACCACTCCCAGCACGGATTCTTCCGTTGCGCAGATGGGGCACCGGCTGTCAAATACGCCTTCCAGGCCGTCGGCGCCAACAGTCAGCATACTGAAGGCCAGGGTCAGAGCACCGGACAACTGGTCCTCCATGCTGATTCCGGCTGCCTTTCCGCAGGTATCGCCGTGAGGGAACAGCTTCAGAAGGTTCTTTACCATATCCATCTGAGGGCACTCTGCCAGCGGCAGGCGTGTCAGATATACCAGCAGGCCTGTAAGGGCATTCTTCCCCTCCTGGGGCGTGGACGCGTGGGCGCCCTCCCCCTGTGCAGTGACTGTCACAACCGGCAAATCACCCTCCAGCACAAAGGAGATCCCTGTTTCCTTCTCCACAGCCTCTGCCGTTTCCTCCAATGTCTTAAGGTCAACGCCCTCCACCACGGCTCTGGCCTTGCTCGGAACCACATTGGCCTTTATTCCGGCATCCACCTTCACCAGCCTGGGCATTGCCTCAGAAGCCTGGAAGGATGCATGGAAATGGCCCTCCAGACGGCCCTTCTCAATGTTGATAACCGGGAACTCCGCATCCGGAGAAAAGGTCATGGGCGCCTCCTCCTCCTTGTCGTAATAATTTACGATATCAGAGCTTCCGCACTCTTCGTCCGTGCCAAGAATCAGCCTGACGTTCTTATTTAACGGGATACCCAGCTCCTTCACCGCCCTCATTGCATAGAGCGCAGCCACGGCCGGCCCCTTGTCGTCAGCGGTGCCGCGGCCAAAGAGCCTGCCGTCCTTTACCACCGGCTCAAAGGGCTTTGTCTCAGTCCATCCCTCGCCGGCAGGAACCACGTCCAGGTGGGCCAAGATGTCCAGCTGTCTCTCCTTGTCATTGAGGTCGGCTGTTCCCACGTAGTTGTCGTAGTTGCGGATGGTAAAGCCATACCCCTCCGCCATGGTAAGAGCTGCCTGAAGAGCCTGGAACGGGCCTTCCCCGTAGGGCTTGCCCTCCACATAGGGCATCTTCTCACTGTTAATCCGGCACAGCGCGCAGATATCCTCTATCATTTCATCCCTGTGGGAATCAATAAAACCTTCAATCTCTTTCCTATACATCGTAACCGTCTCCTTTTCCTGCGGGATTTAAGCCCCGCATCCTTTTATTATATTGCCCCGTGTATACTGCCCCCGGGGGCCTTCCCTGCCTTATTGGAACATGGACGCCAGCGTCTCATTGACTACCTTGCCGTCCGCCTTTCCCCTGACCTTTGGCATCAGGACCTTCATAATGGCTCCCTTATCCTTGGCTGTGGGATTCCCGATTCCCAGCTCAGCCAGGACAGAGGCTATGACTTCCCGGATCTGCTCCACGCTCATGTCTTCCGGCGCAAACTCCTTATATACAGCCATCCTGGCGGCTGCCTCCGACCGGATGTCCTCACGGTCCGCCGGCGCCATCTTATATGTCTCCTGGGTCTGCTTGATTTCCTTCTTAACGACCGCGTTCTCCTCTTCCTGCGTCAAAGGCTCCCTCTTGTTGATTTCCGCATTCTTGAGGGCGGACAGCAGCATGGAAAGGGAATCCTTCCTGGCCTTGTCCTTGGCCTTCATGGCCTCCACCATGGCAGCCCTTACAGCATCAATCTTACTCATGATTTTACCTCCTCGTTATGAGCACTTAGGGACCGTAGTCTGGTCCCTTACGTGCGATACATGCCGCTGGCACTTAGCGAGGTCCTTTCGAGCTTAGTGCAGCGGTTCGTTATGAGCACTTGGGACCGCAGTCTGGTCCCATGGTCCTGTTTCCTTGCATGGGATCAGGCTCTTCCGAATTCTGAGAGCTTCAGTGCCGGATTGCGGTCCAATACCATGCCCACGCTCCAGCTGTTGATAAACAGCAGCAGCGGATTGTCCTTTAAGTCCTTGATTCGTTTCATATCAGATGTACCCCGAATCCTGGCCACATCCACCTCGCCCGGATTCTCCACCCAGCGTATGTGCTCAAAGGGCAGCTTCTCCAGTATGACTTCCACGTTATATTCGTTGCGCAGACGGTAAGTCAGCACCTCAAACTGCAGTACGCCCACCACACCTACTATGATTTCCTCCATGCCGGAATTGAACTCCTGGAATATCTGGATTGCACCCTCCTGGGCAATCTGGTTCACACCCTTTATGAACTGCTTGCGCTTCATGGTATCCACCTGGCGCACCCTGGCAAAGTGCTCCGGCGCAAAGGTGGGGATTCCCTCAAACTGAAACTTCTCATTGGAAGCGCACAGGGTATCGCCGATGGCGAAAATTCCCGGATCGAATACGCCGATAATATCGCCGGCATATGCCTCCTCCACGATTTTCCGGTCCTGAGCCATGAGCTGCTGGGGCTGGGTCAGACGGATCTTCTTTCCCCCCTGCACATGGTTTACCTCCATGCCTGCCTCGAACTTGCCGGAGCAGATGCGCATGAAAGCGATTCTGTCCCTGTGAGCCTTGTTCATGTTGGCCTGGATTTTAAACACAAAAGCGGAGAAGTCAGGGTGGAACGGGTCTATCTCCCCGTCCAGTGTCCTTCTGGAAAGCGGCGGCGTGGTCATTTTAAGGAAATGCTCCAGAAAGGTCTCCACGCCAAAGTTGGTCAGGGCCGAGCCAAAAAACACAAGGGATAAATCCCCAATCCTGACACGCTCCATATCCAGCTCATCGCTGGCCCCGTCCAGGAGCTCGATGTCATCCCTCAGCTGCTGGTGATAATCCTGTCCGATGATGGAATCCACATCCCCGCAGTCCACCTCAAACTCCTGGCTGTCCACCTCCCTGGCGCCGCCCATGGCAGCCGTGAAGGTGGTTATCTTCCTGGAGAACCGGTCGTATACGCCCTTAAAGCTCTTGCCGCATCCAATGGGCCAGTTTACAGGGCATGTGCGGATTCCCAGTACCTCCTCAATCTCGTCCAGAAGCTCGTAAGGATCCCTGGCCTCCCGGTCAAACTTATTGATAAAGGTAAAGATGGGGATATGGCGCATGACGCACACCTTAAACAGCTTGATGGTCTGCGCCTCCATGCCCTTTGAACCGTCTATGACTATGACAGCGGAGTCTGCCGCCATCAGGGTACGGTACGTATCCTCCGAGAAATCCTGGTGTCCCGGTGTGTCCAGGATATTGATGCAGAATCCGTCGTAATTAAACTGCATGGCGGATGAGGTAACCGAGATACCTCTCTCCTTCTCAATCTCCATCCAGTCGGACACGGCATGCTTGGCAGCCTTGCGCCCCTTGACGGTTCCGGCCAGGTTGATGGCGCCGCCGTACAGCAGGAATTTTTCTGTCAGCGTGGTCTTGCCGGCATCGGGGTGGGATATGATTGCAAATGTCCTCCGCTTTTTTATCTCTTCTGTCATCTGGTTATCTATCTGTGACAAGTTATTCGTCCTCCGTTTTCCATTGAGTAAAAGATGGACGTACTTTGGAAGTACGCCCAAAATCATCCAATTTTTATTCTATTATGATTGGAATCATAAGTCAAGGCCTTTGGCTTTTGAATTTCCCTCCCGGTATTTCCACGCGGTTTCACGTCCGTTTTTCCACCCATTCTATGGAAATCTCTGTAAATTGCCGTTGCCGGCAGGGGTGCTTCTATAGTATACTGTATTCATAAGGTCCACCCCCTTTCTGTAATTAAAAACAGACCTATAAGGACCACAAAGAGAGGATAAACTATGAGATGTACAGCCCCAAAGAAACTGGCCCTGATATTCTGCCTCACGGCCGCCCTGGCATCCACAGCCCTGCAGGGCTGCAAGGCCAAAACCCCGGAAGATATGCTGGCTGGCATGCAGGAGTTCTCCACACCGGATGACACTGCGTCCATTTATCTGGACAAGTCCTGGAAAACCCAGGAGGTTCCCATGGACGGATGGCTGATTGCCTCCAACACCAAGGAAGATAATGCGGTGTTCCTTCTCCAGTTCACAAAAAACGGTCCTTCCAGGCAGGCCTCCAGCATGGAGGATGTAAAGGATATCATTAAGAACAGCTATAACATATCCGGTGAGACGGACGCCGAGGCGCCAACGGTGCCGGGCATGACCGGCCTGACCGCCATGACCGGCAGGATGTCCGTGGACGGCTCCCAGGTGGATGCCTATATTGTCTATGGGGAAACGGACTATGCCTACTACTCCATGGCATATGTGGCGGACAAAATGAGTGACAGCAAGATTGACTCCTTCAAGGTCTCCTGTTCCAAATTCCGTGAAAATGCTCCTGAGGTGGAGGACAGGACCACCGCAGAGCTGACGGATACCATTCGATGGTTCAACGCCTCCTACGCGGTCCTCACAGACTTAAACGGCTGGGATTACAACCGTTTTGCTGGACTGGCAGCCAATGACGATGTCATGGCCATGGAGCAGAAATCCCTGGAGGAATGGTGGAGCGTTACAGACCGCGCCACTGCGGACAGCACCCTGGACTGGATTCTGACCGAGGGACACCGCGCTGTCTTTGCCGAGGACATGGCATTCCTGGATGAGGCGGGCATCCGGGAAATTGCCCCGGAAGACAGAACCGCTTTCCTGCTGGACCAGTTTGAGATGACCGGGGATGAAGCCCAAAATTATGCGGACATGTTCGGCTACTATGAGCAGGACGGCCCTGACGCCATTGCAGGCTGGGACTACTGCCGCGCCATGAACCTGATGAGCTTTTACTATCTGGCCGGCTACTACACCGAGCAGGAGGCCCTGGATGAATCCCTGGAAATCGCCCGGACCATGCAGCCCCTGTTTGACTCCTGGGATGATTTGATGACAAGCTATATGCGCGGTTATGAGTACTGGGCCGAGGAGAGCGCCGATGAGCGCAGGGCTCTCTATGAAGATTTAAAGACCAGGAAGGACAACCCTTACGCGGTGGACTTTAAGACGGAACTGGTAAAGACATGGTAAGCGCCTGTGCTTGAATCATACGATAAAAACAGCAGGGGGCCCGCCCCAATCCGGAAATTCCGGTTCTGGCGGGTCCCTTTTTCATCTGTCAATCTGTTTTATCTATTTAATCAGCTCCACTTCCACGGGTATGGATTTGTCCACCGTCTCCCCTGCCATGATTTTGACAGCGGTCTCAATGGCTGTCTCCCCCATCTTATCCGGCTTCTGGGCAACCGTGGCCGCCATTTTACCGTCCTTTACCGCCTTCTGTGCGTCGTCCGTGGCGTCAAATCCCACAATCTTAATGTCCTTTCCGGAAGCGGCAACCGCCTCCACCGCCCCAAGGGCCATCTCGTCATTGTGGGCAAACACACCTTTAATGGTGCCGTCGGACTGAAGGATATTCTCCATGACCGTCATGCCCTCCGCGCAGTTAAAATTAGCGGTCTGGCTGGCAGCCACCTGAAGGGATTTGTCTGCCACCTGATGGAAGCCCTCGCCTCTGTCAATGGTGGCCGAGGCCCCCGGCACCCCCTGGAGCTCAGCCACCTTGGCGCCCTCGCCCACAAGCTCCATGAGGTACTCTGTCGCCATCCTGGCTCCCGCCACATTGTCCGAGGCAATCTGGCAGTCCACATCCACTCCGTTGACGCCTCGGTCCACCGCAATCACCTTGATTCCCCGGGACATGGCGCTCTTTACCGCCGGGGCCACCGCGTCTGAATCCACCGGGTTGACAATCAGCACGCCCACGTTTCTGGACACCAAATCCTCGATGTCGCTGGTCTGCTTGGCAGCGTCGTCTCCCGCGTCCACAACAACCAGCTCCACATTCTTTTCCGCCGCGGCCTTCTTGGCTCCTTCTGTCAAGGTCACGAAAAATGGGTTGTTCAGGGTGGAGACAGAGAAGCCAATCACGTTTCCGCTGCTTCCCTCCCTTACATTTTCCTCCCCGTCAATGGTGATGGCGTTGCAGCCGCCCATTGTCATAAGCATTGTGCCAGTTACCATAAGAGCCAGTATTTTCTTAATCTTCACGGTCTTTCCCTCCCGAAATTCATATTCTTACATTCATATCAGATTCATGTGCGCAGTTTAACGTATTCCTATCTCTTGTTCCTATCTCTTGCGGTCTGAGAGTACCGCAATGAGGATAACCAGGCCTTTGATTACGTCCTGATAGTAGGAAGATACGCCCAGGATGTTGAGGCCGTTGTTCAGCACCGCGATAATCAGTACGCCAATCAGGGTTCCGTAGATTTTTCCTCTGCCGCCGCTCATGCTGGTGCCTCCCAGGGCCACCACAGCAATGGCGTCCAACTCATAGCCGCTTCCCAGGGTGGGCTGCGCGGATCCCAGTCTGGAGAGCAGAATCAGGCCGGATAATGCCGCCATGGTGCCGGAAATGGCATAGGCGATGATTTTTGTCCTGTGTATGTTCACGCCGGCCAGCTTGGCTGATTTCCAGTTGCTTCCGGTCGCGTAAATCCTGCGTCCGAAGGTGGTCTTGTTTAACAGGAAATAAAAGAGCAGGAACAGGAGTATCAGAAGGATAACCGGAATCGGGATGCCGTAGAACTTTCCCTTTCCAACCACCTTCAGGATAAAGCTGTCTCCCAGGTTGGAGATTGGCTTTCCGTTGGTGTATATCATGGTCAGGCCGCGGTATACCGTCATGGTAATCAAGGTTGTGATAAAGGGCTGGAGACGTCCCTTGGTGACCATAACGCCGCTGATCACGCCCATGGTGCATCCAAGGACCAGCGCCAGAATCATGGCCAGGCCCGCCGGCACTCCTGCCGTAATCATACCGGCACACAGAGCCATGCTGAGGGCCAGAACCGAGCCCACGGATAAGTCGATGGCATCCGTCAGAATGACAAAGGTCATGCCGAAGGCAATGAGTCCGTTGATGGAGGACTGGCGCAGCAGGGACAGGAAATTGGCCCCGGTGCGGAAACTTGGGCTGGCAGTGCTGATGCCTGCCACCAGCAGGATGAGGGCGATGAGCGCCCCGAAATCCTGGGCATAATTGATGACTTTATTCTTATATTCGTTCATTATAAGGTACCTCCCGTAGCCAATGTCATTATCTTCTCCTGGTCAGCCTCACCCTGGTTAATGATTCCCCTGACCATACCTTCACGCACCACCATAATCCGGTCGCTCATTCCCAATACCTCCGGCAGCTCAGAGGACACCATGATAATGGCGACCCCCTTTTCGGCCAGCTGGTTTATGATGCTGTATATCTCCTTCTTGGCGCCGATGTCCACGCCTCTTGTGGGCTCATCCAGAATCAGTATTCTGGGTTCCGTGTAAATCCATTTTGCGAATACCACCTTCTGCTGGTTGCCGCCGCTTAAGTTCACGCACTCATGTCCGGGCCCGAAGCACCTGATGTGAAGCTCCTCTATGGCCTTTGTGACCAGCCCCTTTTCCTTCTCCCGGCTGATAACCACCCCGCCCTTGCCTGAGATACGCCCCAAATTGGTCAGGGATACATTTTTCTCAATGCTCTCCTCCAGCAGAAGTCCCTCTGTCTTGCGGTCCTCTGTTATAAATCCGATTCCATGCTCAATGGCCTGCAGCGGATTCTTAATCACCGCCTGTTTTCCGTCGATGAAAATGCTGCCTCTGTCATAGGACAGGTTATCGAAAACAGCCTGCATTATTTCCGTGCGCCCCGCTCCCATCAGCCCGGATACTCCCAGGACCTCACCGGCCTTTACGGAGAAATTCACATCGTGGAACACACCCTCCTTTGTGAGGTCCTCCACCCGGAATACCTCGCCGCCGATGGCGCAGTCACGTTTCGGATACCACTCTCCGATTTCACGACCAATCATCATTTTGACGATTTCGTTCATATTGGTTTCCGGAATCTTCTTTGTGCCTATGTATGTGCCGTCCCTGAGAACGGAGATGCGGTCGCAGAGCTCGAAGATTTCCTCCATGCGGTGGGATATATAGACAATGGACACTCCCTTTTTCCGAAGGGACTGCATCACCTCAAACAGCACCTCTGTCTCGCTCTGGGTAAGGGCTGCCGTGGGCTCATCCATGATGATGACCTTTGCATCCACCATCAGTGCCTTGCAAATTTCTATCATCTGCTGCTGGCCCACGGAAAGCTCAGACATCACCTTGTCCGTGGGGATGCTGACCCCCAGACGTTTTAAGGTTTCCTCTGCCTTGGCCCTCATGGCCTTCCTGTCACATATTCCAAATCCCTTTTTGATTTCCTTGCCCAGGAAAAGGTTTTCCTCCACCGTCAGGTCGAACAGTACGTTCAGCTCCTGCTGGATAAAGACAATACCTGCCCGCTCCGCTTCCTGGGGACTTTTGTAGGTCACTTCTTTTCCGTCCACAATGACGGTGCCCCCGTCGCGGGTGTAGACGCCGGTCAGAATTTTCATCAGCGTGGACTTGCCCGCGCCGTTTTCTCCCATCAGGGCGTGTACCTCTCCCTCGTCCAGCACAAAGCCGGCATCCTTAAGGACCTGGTTCTGGCCAAAGGATTTGTTGATTCCTTTCATTTCAATTTTCATATTGTTTCCCTCCAGATAGATTCTGCTTTAAAAGATACAGCCGGACTGCAGGATGATGTTGGCATAGGGCGTTGTCTCTCCGGTCCTGATAACGGCCCTGCATTCCTTTGTCATCTCCTTAAAGCGTGTATGCGGGACAAATTCCACTTTTTCTAGTTTGAAACCGGTTTCAAAGCTGGCAAAAAGCTCCTGGATTTCCTCCAGGATTTGTGGATTCTGTTCTTTTATTTCCTCTGTCAGAACCACTACTTCTATTTTCATGTCGTTTGAAACCGCTTTCAAGACGTCCATAAACCGGGAATTTCCAAATGTCACAGCCAAGTCAATGCGCTCTGTCCCCTCCGGCACGGGCAGTCCGCAGTCCGCGATTGCGATTCTGTCCGTATGACCCATGGATGACAGTACCCTGGAAATGTTGCTGTTGAGTATGCCGTGTCTCTTCATGTTTTTGTTCCTCCGTCTTCTTTACGCCGAAAG
>JAJQEA010000239.1 GCA_021201905.1 Clostridia bacterium | reverse complement strand
AATACTTTTAAATTTTTACACTCCCAAACCTCTATAATTTGGGCGTTAAACCCACGCAACAAAAAAAAAAATTAACAAACCCCCCCCCCCCCCGCAGGGGTTTGAAACCAAAATAATAAAAAAGAAGCCTTAGGATTTGAAACTCCCTCGCTTCATTCAAATTATAAAACAATATATCAATATTGTCAACAATCATTGTTGAAAATTTACACTTTAAATATTTTGTCAACATTTCTATTGTGCTTTTTTTCAATTCTGTGCTATACTTGTCTTTATATTAAATCTAAGTGTCTCCCTGTGACGCACACCCCATGGGGCAGATCACATGTTTGGGAGGTAAGAAAATTTGAAACAGATTGGCGGATTTTTTACATATGAACCATTGCCCGAAGCTGAAAACCATTATCTGGAAAACCTGTGCCCGCCGGGGGGAAGCCTGCGCTTTTTCATGTCCGGCAGATGCGCCAACTACTATGCGCTGCAGGATATCTGCCTGACCGACACCAAAAAGGTGGCCTATGTGCCTGTCTACACCTGCGAGACAGTTCTTGCCCCTTTCCTGAAAGCCGGTTATGAACTTTTATTCTACGATATATCTAAGGATTTGACACCCATCTTCGACGAAAAGGTCCTGGACCGCATCAGCGTGGTCAATCTCTGCGGCTATTACGGCTTTTGCAGCTATGACAGGGAATTTATACGGAAATGCTCTGAACGGGGCATCATCATTGTGGAGGATACGACCCACTCCATCTTCTCCTCCGACGGTGTTGACCCATACTGCGATTACGTGGTGGGCAGTATGCGGAAATGGATTGGAGTGCCGGCCGGCGGATTTGCCATTAAAAGGAAAGGAGAATTCTCCCTTCCCGTCCTGCCCCCTGACGAGACCCATCTTTCCATGCGCAGTATGTCCATGAGAGGCAAACAGCAGCTTCTGCAATCAGGAGCTCCCGACCCCCAGGCCATACAGAAGTTCAATGATACCTTCTGGGACGCTGAGATGATGCTGCGCCGCATCTTTGATTCCTACGGAAGCGACCGGGATTCAGAGTATATCATACGCCACTATGATTTTGAGCAGCTGAAACAGAGATGCCGCGCCAACTACCAGTATCTGCTGGAGCATATGCCAAAGCACCCACAGCTTACCGTGATATTCCCGGTTCTTAAAAAGGGCGCTGTTCCCAGCCACTTTACCGTGTATGCGGAGGACAGGGACATGGTTCAGTCCTATCTGGCCGGACGTGGCGTCAAGACCACCACCTATTGGCCCCAGGGCCCCATGGTGGACACCGAAAGGCATGGCGACGCGGCCTACATTTACAGCCATGTGCTGTCCTTTACCTGCGATCAGAGATATGGGGCTGAGGATATGGAGTATGTCTGCAGACAGATAGATGAGATGCCGGAAAAATAAGAACGGATAAGCCAGAACGGATGAACAAGAACTGAAACATACGTATCTTTCAAAAAGCGGAAATACCGGAACGTGATACAACCGTCTTCACGTCCCGCATTTCCGCTTTTCCACGTCCGCTCTCATTCTATTTATCTCTGCATCCCCAGTTACCCATGATAAAACAGTTCCTGGTTTTTCATCTTCATTCCAATCCGGTAAATTCTCTCGCCGTTGGCTATATAGTGGGTATTGATTGCGCTCCTGGACTGTTCCAGGTTCCCCCGCTGCAGGATTTCTAAAAGCCATTTATGCTCCAGATAGTTGTTTCCCCGCCGTCCTACCTGGGCAGCAATGTCCTCCTGGTCCAGATCTATCTGTTTTTCAGATACATACCCGTTGATCTGCTTGATGGTGTAAAACATGGCTCCGTTCAGGGGGCTCAGCGTCTCCCACAGGCTGGTCAGGCGGTCCATCTGGCCTGATAATAAAATCTGTCTGTGGAATATCTCATCATACTTGATGATCTTCCCCATGTCGTCCTCCGCCAATGCCTCCTTCATGGCCAGCACCGCGTCCTCCATGAGAAAAATGCTGTCGCTCAGCAGACGTCCCCCGCACCGCTCCAGGGCCAGGTTTTCCAGGTTGCCCCGCAGAAAGAATATCTCATAGGCGTCCTTTGGCGAAAGCATGGAGACAGAATACCCTTTATTGGTCTCGTAATCCAGAAACCCTTCGTACATCAGCTGCTTCAGCGCATCCCGCACCGGCCCCCGGCTCATTCCCAGCGCTACGGCTATATCATTTTCAACAAGCTTTTCTCTCTGAGCCAGCTTTCCCTGGAGAATCTGCTCCCTCACATAATCTGCTGCCACCTCTGAAAGACTTCTTTTTTTTTCCTTATCCATTACAATCCCCGCTCCTAGCACTGCTCTTTAACCTGTCCATTATAACGTAGGCTCTGTGCAAATGTCAAAGGATTTTCAATATCCGGCAGCGTCAATTCAGATATTTCTTTACATACATTCCCGTATAGGACACCGGACACCGGGCCACTTCCTCCGGCGTTCCCTTGGCAATCACCGTTCCGCCCTTGTCCCCGCCCTCAGGACCAATGTCGATGATGTAATCCGCTGTCTTGATTACATCCAGATTGTGCTCAATAACCACAACCGTGTTGCCGCCCTCCGACAGCCTGTGAAGTATATCAATCAGCTTATGGACATCTGCGAAATGGAGTCCTGTGGTGGGCTCGTCCAGAATGTAAATGGTCTTTCCCGTGCCTCTCTTGGACAGCTCCGTGGCCAGCTTGATTCTCTGGGCCTCGCCGCCGGAGAGCTCCGTGGACGGCTGTCCCAGCCGGATGTACCCCAGTCCCACGTCATACAGGGTCTGTATCTTCCTGGTGACAGAGGGTACATTCTCAAAGAACTTAAGAGCCTCCTCCACGGTCATATTCAGCACATCATAGATGTTCTTTCCCTTGTACTTCACGTCCAGGGTCTCACGGTTATACCGTTTGCCGCCGCAGACCTCGCAGGGCACATATACATCCGGCAGGAAATGCATTTCAATCTTGATGATGCCGTCTCCGCTGCAGGCTTCACACCGCCCGCCCTTTACGTTGAAGCTGAACCTTCCCTTGCTGTACCCCTTTGCCTTGGCGTCCGGGGTGGAGGCGAACAAGTCCCTTATGAGGTCGAATACGCCTGTGTAGGTAGCCGGGTTGGACCTGGGAGTATGCCCGATGGGCGACTGGTCGATGTCGATAATCTTATCCAGCTGCTCCACGCCCTCGATGCACTTGTGTCTGCCCGGTATGGTTCTGGCCCTGTTCAGCTTCCTTGCCAGGGATTTATAAACGATTTCGTTCACAAGGGAGCTTTTTCCGGAACCGGATACACCGGTCACACACGTCATGATTCCCAGGGGAATGTCCACGTTGATATTCTTTAAATTGTTCTCCGCCGCGCCCTTTACCGTTATCCAGCCCGTGGGCTTCCTTCTCTCGGCAGGCACCGGAATCTTCAGACGCCCGCTTAAGTAGGCTCCGGTAATGGAATCCGGGTTCTTCATGATCTCCTCGGCCGTTCCCATGGCAATGACCTTTCCGCCGTGCTCTCCCGCACCGGGTCCGATGTCCACGATGCAGTCCGCGGCCCGCATGGTGTCCTCGTCATGCTCCACCACCAATACGCTGTTGCCCAAATCCCGGAGATGGGTCAGCGTCTTAAGGAGCTTGTCATTATCCCGCTGGTGGAGTCCGATGCTGGGCTCGTCCAGAATATAGGCCACTCCCACCAGGCCGGAGCCTATCTGGGTCGCCAGACGGATGCGCTGGGCCTCTCCGCCTGACAAGGTGCCCGTGGCCCGCGACAGGGAAAGATAGTCCAGTCCCACGTCAATGAGAAAGCATATCCTGGCCCTGATCTCCTTCAGAATAGAAGTGCCTATGGTCTCCTGCATGGGTGTCAGCTTCAGCCCGTCCATGAATTCCTTAAACCGTACAATGGACATGTTGGTGACTTCATATATGTTCATCCCGCCCACTGTAACCGCAAGGGACTCCTTCTTAAGCCTCTGCCCCTTACAAACAGGGCAGGGGGTAATCCGCATATAGGTCTCATATTCCGCCTTGGATGTCTCGGAAAAAGTCTCCTTGTAGCGGCGGTTTACATTCTCAATCAGGCCCTCAAACGCCACGTCATAGACGCCTTCGCCTCTCTGGCTCTTGTAGCGGACCTTCACCTCCCGGCCTCCGGTTCCGTATAGCAGCACGTCGTGGATTTCCTTTGGATAATCCTGGAAAGGCGTATCCAGCCTGAAATCATAGGCCTCGGACAGCGCCTCCAGGATCGCCCTTGTAAAGCTGCCCTTGTCCGCGCAGGACTGCCACCCCATAACCACGATTGCGCCCTGGTCTATGGACAGAGACTTGTCCGGAATCATCAGGTCCTCGTCAAATTCCATCTTATACCCCAGTCCAAAACACTCCGGACAGGCTCCGAAGGGATTGTTGAAGGAAAAGCTCCTGGGCTCCACCTCATCAATGCTGATTCCACAGTCAGGACAGGAAAAGCTCTGGCTGAAATTCACCGGATCGCCGCCGCTCACATCCACCATCATCAGTCCGCCGCTCAGGGCCATGACCGTCTCTATGGAATCCGTAAGCCTCTTCTCAATGCCTTCCTTCACAATCAGACGGTCCACTACGATCTCAATGTTGTGCTTGATGTTCTTCTCCAGCCGGATTTCCTCTGATAGCTCGTAGAGGTTGCCGTCAATGCGGACCCTCACATAGCCGCTCTTTCTGGCCTGGTCCAGCACCTTCACATGCTCGCCCTTGCGCCCTCTGACCACAGGGGCCAGCAGCTGGATTTTCGTCCGCTCAGGCATGGACATAATCTGGTCTACCATCTGGTCAATGGTCTGTTTGTGTATCTCCTTGCCGCATTTAGGGCAGTGGGGTATACCGATTCTGGCATATAAAAGCCTCATATAGTCGTAGATTTCCGTGACCGTTCCCACAGTGGAACGTGGATTCCGGTTAGTGGACTTCTGGTCAATGGAAATGGCCGGTGACAGCCCCTCTATGCTCTCCACATCCGGCTTCTCCATCTGTCCCAGGAACTGCCTGGCATAGGAAGACAGGGACTCCATATAACGCCTCTGCCCTTCGGCATAAATGGTGTCAAAAGCCAGGGATGATTTGCCCGAACCGGACAGTCCGGTAAGGACCACCAGCTCATTCCTTGGTATATCCACGGAAATATCCTTCAGATTATGCTCATTCGCCCCGCGGATTTTAATGTACTGCTTTGCCATCGAACATGCTCCTTGTCTTTTAGTTTCTTTATACGATTCATCCCCCGCCTTGAAAGGCCGTGAAATGCTTCTGGTAAAAGGTTCTTTCTGCATAGCGCTGATACACAGCGCTGACAGACTCTAGTATAGCACATCACCTATGTATTTGCAAACATTTGTTCGGTGAAATACCGCTAAATTGCTGGAACCTCTTCCAGCAGACCCCTGCCATAAACCCGCTCCGGCATCCGGCAACATCCCTTCCAATGGGGCCGGACATAAGAGAGGGGACCCGCCCATGTAAAAAGGCCCTCCCGCGCCGGTCAGATCTCCATAATCTATCCGGGCCGCGTGAGGGCCTTTTGTATTTCACATATCTGTTTCGTTTACCGCACAAGGCTTCCTTCCTTTGTGTCTGCCTCTCTGGTCCCTACCGTTCTTCCCTGAAATACGGAAGTCCCAGGCTCTGGGGCGGCTGGTATTCCCTCTTCTTTCTCAGGCTGGTTATAACCAGAACCACAATGGTGACCACATAGGGAAGGGCCTTGAATATCTCCTGGGCGCCCCTGTCCAGGCCCGGTATATACAGGTAAAGGATGTACGGGCCCCCAAACAGGATAGAGCCCCAGATGGCGTTGACCGGTTTCCACAGGGCGAAAATAACCAGGGCGATTGCCAGCCAGCCTCTGTCGCCGAATCCGTTGTTGGTCCAGGTACCGCCGGAGTATTCCATAACAAAGTATAATCCGCCCAGGCCGCTGATACCTCCCCCAAGGCAGGTGGCCAGGTACTTGTAAGCCGTCACATTGATGCCCGCGGCATCTGCTGTGGCCGGACTCTCGCCCACTGCCCTCAGGTTCAGTCCCCTTCTGGTCTTAGCCAGGAAAAACACCAGGGCCAGGGCCAGGGCAACTGCCAGATAGGTCAGAAATCCGTAGGAGAAGAAAATCTGTCCAATGACACCCAGTTTGGACAGTCCGGGAATGGGGGTCTTGTAGGCAGCGCCTGTCGCTGCCACGGAAATCTGGCCCACGCCCCCTGCCAGCTTTGCCAGAGAACCGCCGAAAAAGTTGCCGAAGCCCACGCCAAAGGTGGTAAGGGCAAGACCGGTCACATTCTGGTTGGCCCGCAGCGTGATGGTCAGCACACTGTATACCAGCCCTCCCAGGGCAGCGCACACAAAGGCGCACACAAAGGAGATTAAGAGTCCCACCAGACCCCTTGGATTTGCTGTCCCGTTCTCATACAGGAAGGCTCCGATCAGTCCGGCGATGCCTCCCATATACATCATGCCGGGAATGCCCAGATTCAGGTTGCCGGATTTCTCCGTCATGATTTCTCCCAGGGCTCCGTAAAGGATGCCGATGCCCTGGCCGATTGCTTTCTGAATAAATATTACCAAAAAACCCATATTTTAGCCTCCTTATGACAATTTTGCCCCTGCCTCTTTCCGTTTGCCGCGGATTCCCACCTTGAAATTGATAAAGAATTCGCAGCCCAGGATGAAGAAGAGGATGATGCCTGTTATTACATCAGAGGCATTTTCATTCAGGTTAAACTGGGAGGCAATCTGCCCGGCTCCCTTTTGCATGAACACAAGGAAAAACGAGACCAGAACCATGGCAAATGCATTGAACTTGCTGAGCCATGATACGATGATGGCCGTAAATCCCCTGCCGCCCGCCGTGCTGGTGGAAATGGTATGGCTGGCGCCGCTGACAATGATGAAGCCTGCAATGCCGCAGATGGCGCCGGACAGAGCCATGGTGCGGATAATTACCTTCTTTACGTTGATTCCCGCGTACCTGGCCGTGTTCTCGCTCTCTCCCACAACCGCGATCTCATACCCCTGCTTGCTGTACTTCAGGTAAATGAAGATAGCCAGGGTCAGCGCCAGCACGATTACCAGATTCCAGCCGTATTCCAGGCCGAAAAGCTTGGGAAGCCATCCTCCCTTTGTGGATGAGTTGATGGTTCCCACGGAATTGGAACCCTTTGGATTCTCCCAGAAAATGATGCAGTATGTGATGACCTGCATGGCCACATAGTTCATCATCAATGTAAACAGTGTCTCGTTGGTGTTCCAGTATGCCTTGAAAAATGCCGGGATAGCTGCCCACACCATGGCTGACAGGGCGCTTCCCAAAAGCATCAGGGGAAACAGAACAAGGGGAGGCAGCGAATTGCCAAGGTAAATCATCATGGCCGCAGATGTGACGCCGCCAATCAGTACCTGGCCCTCTGCTCCGATGTTCCAGAACCGCATCTTAAACGCAGGGGTGATGCCGATTGCAATACAGAGCAGCACCAGCGTATCGCGGATGGTCATCCAGGTACGCCTTTTGGTACCCACCGCCCCATCAAAGATTCCTTTGTAAACCTCCAGGGGATTAAGCCCTGTCAGGGCATAGATAACCCCTGCGCAGACCACCAGTGATAAGAAAACCGCCCCCAGCCGGATGGCCCAGGCCTTCCACATATCAATCTCATCCCTCTTGGATATATGCATCAGAGGTTCCTTGTTGGATACTGCCGTCATCTCCTTACTCACTTAATCCACCTCCTGTCCTGGTCATCATCAGCCCCACCTGTTCCTTGGTCGCTGTCCTTCCATCCACAACACCGTTTACCTGTCCTCCGCACAGCACCAGGATACGGTCGCACAGCTCCAGAAGCACATCCAGGTCCTCGCCCACGCAGATAACGGCCGCCCCCTGTTTCTTTTGCTCATTGAGAAGATGGTAGATGGTGTAGGATGAGTTGATATCCAGTCCCCGGACCGGATAGGCCACCATAAGCACCTTGGGATTGGAGGAAATCTCCCTTCCCACCAGCACCTTCTGGACATTGCCCCCTGACAGCTTGCGCACCGGGGTGGTGACGCCGGGAGTCACGATTTCCAGTTCCTCTATGATCTGCTCCGCCAGGCTTTTCGGCGTCTTTCTGTCCGTAAAGAAGGAACGTCCCCTGCGGTATCCCCTGAGCATCATATTGTCCGTCATGTCCATTGCGCCTACCAGTCCCATTCCCAGGCGGTCCTCTGGCACAAAGGAGAGCTTTACCCCCAGCTTATTGATGGCTGAGGCGCTCATGCCGGACAGCTGCTTTTCGCCGCCCTCAGGCGGATAATAGGTGATGGTGCCGCCTGCCATTGGCTGGAGTCCCGCGATGGACTCCAAAAGCTCCCTCTGTCCGCTTCCCGCGATACCTGCAATCCCCAGTATCTCCCCGCTGTAAGCAGTAAAAGAGGCGTGGTCCAGGGTGGTTACCCCCTCCTTGTCCATGCAGGTGACTCCCTCCACCACCAGGCGCTGCTCCGGATTCACGGGTTCCGGGCGCTCGATGTTCAGGCTTACCTTCTTGCCCACCATCATCTCGGTCAGGGATTCCTCTGTGGCCTCCGCCGTGAATACCGTGCCGATATACTGGCCCTTGCGCAGTACGGACACCCGGTCTGACAGCGCCAGAACCTCATGGAGCTTATGGGTGATAATGATGATGGAATGGCCTGCCTCACGCATGTTGCGCAGCACAGCAAACAGTTTGTCCGTTTCCCGGGGTGTGAGAACGGCCGTTGGCTCGTCCAGAATCAGGATATCCACTCCCCGGTACAGAAGCTTTACGATTTCCACGGTCTGCTTCTGGGATACGGACATGGTATAAATCTTCTGGTCCGGATCCAGCTCGAACCCGTATTTGGCTGTCAGCTCATTGATTTTGGCGGACACAGCCTTCATATCCAGGACTTCCCTCCCGGACAGTCCCAGGATAATATTCTCAGCCGCTGTCAGAACGTCCACCAGCTTGAAATGCTGGTGAATCATGCCGATACCCAGAGCAAAGGAGTCCTTTGGCGAACGAATGGTAACCTCCTTTCCGTTTACGAATATCTGCCCTTCATCCGGGTAGTAGATACCGGATATCATGTTCATCAGGGTGGTCTTTCCGCTTCCGTTTTCACCCAGGACGGACAGTATTTCCCCCCTTTTTACAGACAGGCATACCTTGTCGTTGGCAGTTACCTTGTCGAACCGTTTTGTGATGTTTTTCAGTTCAATTGCATATTCTTCGCTCACCCGGCAAACCTCCGTTCTTTGTATTTGGTCGTGTTAGCTCATTGCCCCGTGGAAAAAAGCGGAGCCAGATATGAATGGCTCCGCTTTTACAGCCTAACTTAGTTGTCAATTGTGGTGATGCCGTCAATCAGGATATCGAAGGCAGGTGCGGAACCGAACTCTGACTCATGGAAATATCCGTCGGAGATATATTCGATGTCGCTGCCGTCTTTCTTATATGTATCCATTGTCTCGCCGCCACGGGTCCATGTGGAGGTGTCGAATACATGAAGCTCGCCGGATGCCAGCTTGGTCTCTACCTCTTCCACCTTCTCCTTTGTTCCGGGTGCCACAGCCTTCTCGTTCAGCTCTGTAATCAGCACTGCGCCGTCAGAGAAGCCCTTGCACCAGTCAACCGGAATCTCGGTTCCGTCAATGACATGCTGTACAGCCTCAGTCACATATGCGCCCCAGTTATTGGAAGCAGATGTAAGCGCCTGATTTGGTGCGGTTGCAATCATGGAAATGTTGTAGCCCACGCAGGGAACGCCTGCCGCTTCACATGCGGTGGGAGCGCCGGTGGTGTCTGCGTGCTGGCTGATCAGAACACATCCGTCGGAAATGAGAGCGTCTGCCGCTTCCTTCTCCAGGTCAAAGCTTGCCCAGCTGTTGGTGTACTTAACTTCCATGGTAGCGTCCGGGCATACGGAGCGCACACCTAAGAAGAAGGAGGTGTATCCGCTGATAACCTCAGCATATGGATAAGCTCCCACATATCCGATCTTGCAGGCATCCTGCTTCACGGTTCCGTCCTCTATCATCTGGTTCAGCTTCAGTCCGGCCACAACGCCGGATACGTAACGTGCCTCGTAGATGGATGTGAAATAGTTGTGCATGTTGCTCAGGCCGCTGGAAGCTGCCTGGAAGCCGGTTGCATGGCAGAACTGAACATCCGGATACTCCTTTGCCGCCTCAATCACATAGGACTCATGCCCAAAGCTGTTTGCAAATACGATCTGGCATCCCTGATCCGCAAGGTCCATGGCCGCATCCTTTGCAGTCTCATCCTCAGGAATGTTCCACTTAACGATAATCTGGTCATCGGACAGCCCCAGGGCTTCCTTCATCTCCATGGCGCCGTTGTAATGAGCGGCTGTATAGCCCTCGTTCTCATCGCCTATGTAGACAAAACCGATCTTTAAATCTTCCTTGGCAATGCCGCCTGCGGCCGGTGCTTCTGCGGCCTCTGTCTCCGCGCCTTCTGCCGCCGCAGTTGTCTCAGCCTCAGCTGCTGTGGTCGCAGCTGCCGCGGTGGTCTCTGCTGTGTTAGATCCGCCGCAGGCTGCCAGTGATACTGTCATCACGCCTGCCATGGCTACGCTTGCTAACTTTTTTAATTTCATAATACTCTCCTCCATGAAGTGTAGTTTGCAGAACCCGATCAAAATACGTCAGGTACTGGCTGCTCCATTACACCTGGCGTTCCACCATTGTCCTACCCATTAAAAAGTAACACAAATACCAGTTAAGTATATCCACTTTTTCTTCTATTGTCAATATTAACCAGGAATTTCAACCCATTTTTACACAATAAGACAGGATTGCTTTTATTTATCAGCAATCCCGCCTTTCATTCTTAAGCCATGCTTATAATTCAGTTGCTTTCCGCCGCATTTTCATAAAATACTTCACACATAACACCTGCGCCGATGCGGAACCCATCCGAAAAACACTGGGTTTTCTCAATGAAGGTAAGCTCCAGGTAATGTTCCATCAGAAGATCAAATTCCTCCTTCATGTCCCGGTCCAGCTTGTCGGTAAACCGGTTAAAATCATCCCTGGACTGCCTGGTCAGCGCATCGTATTCCGCGTTGCCGCGTATGGTATTTTCCGCCGGGCATAAGTCCCCCCTGTACAACTGCTGCAAAATCTTTCCCATACCTTTTTCCTGCCTTTCTTCTGTCGTATTAGTTTCACAGAAAGGCGGGGGCCGTCACGCCGCATTCTCCATCCGCTCTCAACTCATTCTCTCATCAACCCATCATCTTATCTCATCATCTATAAAGGATATACGCAGCGCGGGGCTATGGCTCCCCCACCTGTCTATATATCCAGAATAGCACAGCCCATGGTCAAATGCAACTAAACATATCCTATTCTCCCCGGACCTGTTCTTCTCCAGCGCGGTTGAAGATTTCCATGAATTCGTCTCCCGTGATGGTTTCCTTTTCCAGCAGATAGGCGGCTATCTCATGGAGCTTTCCTTCATTTTCCCTGAGGATGGAAAGGGCCTTTTGGTGCTGCTCCTTCACGATGGAAACCACCTGTTCGTCGATACGCTTTGCTGTGTCGGGAGCGCAAATCAGGGATGTGTCCCCTCCCAGATACTGGTTGTTCACGGTTTCCATGGCCACCATGTCAAACTCTTCGGTCATGCCGAACCGGGTCACCATGGAACGGGCAATCTTGGTCGCCTGCTCAATGTCGTTGGACGCGCCTGTGGTAATGGAATGGAAAATCAGCTCCTCCGCCGCCCGGCCGCCTGTAAAGGTGGCAATCTTATCCAGAGCCTCCTCCCTGCTCATAAGGTAGCGCTCTCCCTGGTCCACCTGCATGGTATATCCCAATGCTCCCGATGTCCTGGGTATAATGGTAATCTTCTGAACCGGAGCGCTGTGGCTCTGGCAGGCAGCCACCAGCGCGTGGCCCACCTCATGATACGCCACGATTCTGCGCTCCTTTTGGGAGATAACCGCATTTTTCTTCTGATAGCCGGCAATGACCGTCTCCACGCTCTCCTCCAGATCGGCCTGCACCACGGCGCTGCGACCCATGCGCACGGCCCTTAAGGCCGCCTCGTTTATGATATTGGCCAGCTCCGCGCCGCTGGCGCCTGCCGTGGCCCTGGCAACGGCATTGTAATCCACGTCATCCGACATCTTCACCCTTTGTCCGTGAACCCTTAAGATAGCCTCGCGTCCCTTTAAGTCCGGCAGCTCCACCGGCACTCTGCGGTCAAACCGGCCGGGATGCAGCAGGGCCTTGTCCAGGGACTCCGGACGGTTGGTGGCAGCCAGGATGACAACGCCCTTCTTACCGTCAAAACCATCCATCTCTGTCAGCAGCTGGTTCAGGGTCTGCTCGCGCTCGTCGTTTCCGCTCATGCCTCCGCCGTCGCGCTTCTTGCCAATGGTGTCAATCTCATCAATAAATACAATACACGGCGCTTTATCCGTGGCCTGCTTAAACAGATCCCTGACCTTGGCAGCGCCCATACCCACAAACATCTCCACGAATTCAGAACCGGATATGGAGAAGAAGGGAACATGGGCTTCTCCCGCCACAGCCCTTGCAAGGAGGGTCTTACCGGTTCCTGGAGGGCCCACCAACAGCGCTCCCTTTGGAAGATTTGCTCCTATATCCGCATACTTCTGCGGATTGTGAAGGAAGTCCACAATTTCCTTTAGGGCATCCTTGGCTTCCTCCTCCCCCGCCACATCGGCAAAGGTGATTCCCGTCTCATTCTCCGCGTATATCTTTGCATTGGACTTTCCGAAGGTCATGGCGTTGCTGCCGCCCATGCGCTTGGAAAGCATGCGCCCCATGATATTTCCAATGACCACAAACATGAGAATCGGCGCAACCCAGGACATCAGGAAGCTTAAGAGCGGGGAAGCCTTTGTCTGGATCTCTCCTGTAAAATTCTCCACATCCGCGTTTTGCAGCCGCTTAACCAGGTCATCCCCCGGAATGGGTCCTGTCTTATAACTGAGGTTCCACTGCTTCTGGTCCTTTTTCGTAAACTGAATCTGTGATTCCCCATTGCTGACATACACATCCTTCACATTTCCGGCATCCAGTTCCTTCAGGAACTCGCTGTACGGCACTTCCACGGAATGCTCCATCATGGGAAATACCAGGGCATTTAACACCATCACTACCAATATGACCAGGAAATAATAGTAAATAAACGGCTTTTTAGGCGTGCCGCTTTTTAAGTTTCTCTTTCCACTGTCTTCATTCGCACCCATACCAGGTCTCCTTTTCTTCCTTCATACTCATAGGCGGGGATACGCGCAGCCTGATTGCATCTGCACTTGTTTCCCGCTGTTCACCATGTAAGATAATACCATTCACAACTTTTGTCAATGGTTTATTGTAAGTTTTTATTTACTTTTAATATTTATTGACTTTTTTCCTCAGTTATGATAAAATGGTTACAGAATATAGCGAGGAGGTAATCGGCATGAACCGTGAACCAGCAGACAGTAGACATGTGGGGGAACATTTCATGGAATTTGCCATTGAATTCTTTAACCTGGCAAAGAACAGCTACCACCAGCAGAACCAGATACGGGCTAATTCCGCCGCTTTCCAGGTCCTGATGCAGTTAAACCAGCCGGGCAGACAGGCGCCCACCATGTCGGAGGTGGCCCTGCAGCTGGGCATTACCAAGCAGCAGCTGACCAAGCTTATCAATGATCTGGAAGAAAAGAACCTGGTCCGCAGGCAGCACGGCTCCATGAACCGTCGCCACATATACCTGATGATAACGCCGGAAGGCTCATCCATCATGAAGCAGCTGAGGGAAGCCATGCTGGACTGCACCGTGTCCCGCCTTTCCTCGTACAATCAGGAGGAGCTGGCGGAGCTGGACCACTGCCTGACGCGTTTGAGAACTCTGTTGGAGAAATTCGCTGCCGCGGAGGATGCATCATGTGGGGAGTGGTTCGCGGGCATGTAGGGGATTCGCGTTCGTGAGAGGCGGGAACGCGGGGCGGGAGGTGGCCATTTCCGCAGTGGGAGAGACTAAGGCGCAAGGGGCAGGAAAACCCGGGGACCGCAAAAATTACGCCGGACTCCTGATGAGTCCGGCTCCATGT
>JAJQEA010000023.1 GCA_021201905.1 Clostridia bacterium | reverse complement strand
GGCAGAACAGTTGATGTGTATTATCGGATAAGTTTTTAGATTAAAAGAAAATGAGGAAAGGGTGGTGTGATTGAAGACCAGGATACAGGAACTGAGGAAACAGAACAAAGTCACCCAGGAGGAGCTGGCCATGGCCCTGGGCGTGACCAGGCAGACTATAATATCCCTTGAAAACGGGAAGTATAATGCTTCCCTGCAGCTGGCTTTTAAGATTTCAAGATTTTTCGGAAAGAGCATAGAGGATGTGTTTTTATTTGAAGAGGAGGAATGAATATGTGGCTGAACCAGTTATTTGTTGAAAACCCCATTGATTTTGAGAAGAGGTGCAGGAACCGGATTGTGTTTGGAATATGCTTTATCCTGTTGGGCGCAGCGGCCATAGGGCTGTCCTTCGTGGTCAGCAACCGCGCCATGGTGATGTACTTGGAACAGGGGTACAGGGATTTTATGCCGGGATTTTACGGTGGAACCGGATTTGGCCTGGCCGCGGCCGGGGTCATATCCATCATCCGCAACCTGCAGTATCTGCGGAATCCGGAGCTCAAGGAGAAGCGCAGGATCTATGAGACCGACGAGAGAAACCGTATGCTGGGGCTGCGCTGCTGGGCCTATACGGGATACACCATGATGGTAATGCTCTATATAGGGGTCCTTGTAAGCGGGTTTATCAGCATGACAGTGACAAAGACCCTGATGCTTGTAGCTGCGCTTTTTGCGGTGCTCCTGCTGGTGTTCAGAAGGCTTTTGCAGAAGGCCATGTAGGGACATTGTATTTTTCTATGGCATTTGGTTTTATATCAATAAAAACAATGGGACACACTACCGGGATTCATGTAAAATGAGATGGACAAAAGAGAAAATCGTATAAGGAGGATACCGTAACATGAATTTAAAGAGAGAAGTGAGTGTGGCCAAAATAGCAAAGGATGCAGAGGATTTATTCCGCGGAGGATTCTTCTGTTCAGAGGCAGTTGTCAGTTCCATCCGCAGTAATTTTGAGATGGATGTACCGGAGGAGGTCATTGCCATGGCATCCGGATTCCCCATTGGAATCGGACGCTCCAAGTGCCTGTGCGGAGCCGTGTCTGGCGGTGTCATGGCCATTGGCCTTGTATTCGGCCGCACGGTCCAGAAGGATCCCCAGGTGGAACAGACACTGGCCCTTTCCAAGGAGCTCCACGACTGGTTCAAGGCGGCTAACGGGAAGAACGCGCTGTGCTGCCGGATTCTCACAAAGGAATTTGACATGGGGGCAGGGGAGCATAAGGAACAGTGTATCCATTTTACGGGTCTGGTGGCAGGCAAGGTAGCCGAGATGATTATAAGGGAAAAGGGACTTACGAATATTGACGAATAGGAGTGTGCGCTGATGATAAAGAAAATACCTCTTCCGGCAACAGGCGTCATGCTGGGCATGGCTGCCCTGGGAAATCTGCTCCAGTCTTATTCAGAAGGAGTCCGCCTTCTGTGCGGGGCGGTATCCCTGATTCCGGGGATCCTGATTGTGGCCAAAATCATATTATACCCCGGACAGTTTGCCGGGGACATGAAGAACCCCATTATGGCCAGTGTTTCAGGAACCTTTTCCATGGCAGTCATGCTGTTGGCAGGATATGCCAAGCCCTTTGTGGGAAGCAGCGCCGTGATAATCTGGTATGCCGGCATTGGGCTGCACATTGTCCTCATCGTGTATTTTACAGCCAGATTCATGATTCACCTTAAAATGCAGCAGGTATTTGCGAGCTACTATATTGTCTATGTGGGAATCGCTGTGGCGAGTGTCACGGCGCCGGCCTTTGATAAAACGGCAGTGGGAACAGCCGCCTTCTGGTTCGGCTTTGGGGCGGCCCTCATATTGTTGGTATTGGTTACATACCGCTATGTGAACTTTAAACAGGTTCAGGAACCGGCACAGCCGCTGTTTTGTATCTATACGGCGCCTGTCAGCCTTTGTCTGGCCGGATATATCCAGTCCGTGCAGCCAAAGTCACTGGGGCTGGTCCTGTTTATGCTGATTCTCAGCTCAGTCATTTACATAGTGGTGCTTATAAAGACACCGGCATACCTGAAGATGAAGTTTTATCCCAGCTATGCCGCCTTTACCTTCCCCTTTGTCATTACAGCCATCGGGCTTAAGATGGCCGCGGCCTGTCTCGGCGGCATGGGACATCCCGTGCCTGCCCTGTCATACGCTGTGGCTGGCGAGACCCTGATAGCATCCGTCCTTACCATCTATGCTCTGGTGAGATATGGTATGGCAGTGTTGGAACGGGGACATTGACATCCCGGGCTGCCGGAATCCGGGACCGTTGACATCCGGAGCATTTTCCTTTACAGTGTAGTTGGGAAACGGATGCGAATGGAAGGAGACAGCCATGAACCTGGAATACAGAATCAATGAAAGCTACGACCGTCTGACTGCCAATGACAGGGAGGTTTTGAATCGGATTTTAAGGGACAAGGTACAGTCTGCCGGCATGAACAGCACGGAACTGGCAGCCTTCTGCCATGTGTCCAGGACAACCCTGGTGAGGCTGTTTAAAAAGCTGGGAATCACCGGCTTTGCGGAGTTTAAGCTATTGCTGGAAGAACGGGCCGGGATGCAGGAGCCGGCCCGCCTGGATATGGAGGAAATCATATCCGGTTACCACCGCATGGTGGACGGCCTCAGGGAGTACGATTACAGCGCGGTTCTGGAGGCCGTCCATGAGGCGGGTACCATATACCTCTATGGCACGGGAAACGAGCAGAAGGCCATTGGAGAGGAGTTCAAACGCATTTTCCTGATGTTTGGAAAATGCTGCATTGATTTATTTGATTACGGTGAGGTGGAATACGCTTCCCGGTATTTTAAGGCCAGCGATTTGTTTGTGGCCATCTCGCTGTCAGGTGAATCGGAAAACGGCGTGCAGGTGCTGCGCTTTGTCCAGTACAGGGAAATAAAGACACTGTCCATTACCCGCTGGACCAATAATACCATGGCCCGGATGTGCCGGTACAACCTCTATGCCGGAACCAGAATGATAAGCGGAGGCGGGGCCCCCGGATATGAGATGGTGGCCGCCTTTTATATCCTGCTGGATATGCTGTCGGTAAACTACCTGGAATATGAGAGGAGGGGCCATGAGACTGGAAGAGGCGTTCAATAAAAACTACCACAGGTTCACGGAAAACGAGCAGTACATTTGCCGGTATCTGCTGGAGCATAAGAGAGAGTGCGCCGGCATGAGCATAACGGAATTTGCCGGAAGCTGCCATGTGTCGGAATCCATGTTAGTGCGTTTTGCAAAGAAAAATGGTCTGTCGGGCTACGGGGAGCTGAAGGCCAGGCTCAGGCTGGAGGAGCAGGAAACAGGGGAAGCCGTGGAGCCCGGGGAAGGGCTGTTGGATACGGTGACCGGCAGTTACCACAAGATGATGGATGAGCTGATTCACCGCGGCCTGGACTCCCTCTTTGAAAAGCTGTTCAGGGCCGAACGGGTATTTCTCTATGGCAGCGGTTCCGCCCAGACAAGGGCGGCCAGCGAGATGAAGCGCATTTTCCTTCCGGTAAAGGAAATGTTTCATATCCACGGACACGATATGCGCGGCGCATTGTCCCGTGTGATGACGGAACGGGATATGGCAGTTATTATTTCCCTGACCGGAGAGTCTGAGGCCACGGTAAAGCTGGCCCGGGAACTGCGGCTGAGACAGGTGCCCACCCTTTCCATTACACGTCTGGGCAATAATACGCTGGCATCTGTCTGCGACGAGAACCTCTACATCCATTCCATCACCCTTCCTGCCAGATACGGGATTGAATACGAGATTTCCACCCCCTATTTCATTCTGATTGAATATCTGTATCCGGCATACCAGGAGTACCTGAAACGCCAGATGGATTCATTGAAACAGGTACTTTAAATGGGTTTACAAATATTCAAAAACAGAAAAATTGTACTATAAGTGTACAAAGATTTTAAGAGGGCCCAGGCTATTGATGGGTCCTCTGTTTTTTGTTAGAATGAGGTCACACAGATAAGGAGGGTGCGGAAAATGGTTAAGGCAATTTTCCTGGACATAGACGGCACGCTCAGGGACGAGTGCCGCGGGGTGCCGGAAAGCGCACATACAGCGGTCCGTATGTGCAGGGAAAAGGGAATCAGGATACTGATATGTACGGGGCGGAATCTGGCTTCCATCCAGGAGGACGTCAGGTCCATGGAGACGGATGGACTCATTGCCGGAGGGGGATGCGTGATTGTGGAAAACGGACATGTGCAGAAGGAGAGTTATTTTCAAAAAGCGGAAACAGACCAGATTCTGGAATACCTGTTATCCGGGGACCTGCCCTTTGCCATGGAGTCCCAGGAACGGATATTTATGAACCGAACCGCGGCAGAGCTGCTGAGACGGGATTTTACCGGAAAGCTGAGGGGAATGGGGGAGGATGAGATAAGGAGACGGGAGAAGGAAAACGGAATCCGGTATGAAGATACATTGGGAGATTATATGCACGGTCCGGACCACATACACAAATTCTGCCTGTGGCACCGGCCTGAGGATTGGGAGGCCGTGTGTTCTGCGGCTTCGGGATGGGGCACTGTCATCCAGCAGTCCGGACCGCCCGACGGAAAAACAGAAAAATGGGGGTATCTGGAGCTCCAGCCTCCAGGCTGCACCAAGGGGCAGGCCATACGCTGGTGGTGCAGGCGCAATGGAATAGGATTGGAAGATACCATGAGCTTTGGAGACGGAAAGAATGATGTGGACATGATTCGGACAACGGGAATCGGAGTGGCCATGGAAGACGGGGATGAGGAGTTAAAGCAATGGGCGGATTCCCTGTGTGGGCCGGCTTCCGACGATGGAATTTACAGGGAGCTGGCAAGGCGGGGGATTATCGGATGAGGGTTATGGGACAGTGAAGGATAGGGCGGAGAAGTATCAGGCGGAAAATTGTCAGAAGAAGGAGAGGAACAGATAGGATGAGAGCGGAAGAACAGGCAAGAATCAGACCGGAAGAACCATGGTGGAAGAAAGAGGTGGTGTATCAGATTTATCCACGAAGCTTTAAGGACAGTAACGGCGACGGAATAGGAGATATCCGCGGGATTATGGAAAAGCTGGAATATCTGAAGGCCCTGGGGGTGACCATGCTGTGGCTCTGTCCCATTTACCAGTCTCTCATGGATGACAACGGATACGATGTGTCCGACTATTGTGCCCTGGCCCCTGAATTCGGAACCATGGAGGAACTGGATGAGCTCATAGAGCGGGCGGGAACCATGGGAATCAAAATCATACTGGATTTGGTCATCAACCACACCTCGGATGAACACCACTGGTTCCAACAGGCCATAAAGGATCCGGAAGGGGAGGAGCACGGCTACTATATATTTAAGGAGGGCAGCAGGGAACCAAACAACTGGCGTTCTGTATTCGGAGGCAGTGTGTGGGAAAAAGTGGAAGGACGCAGCGAATATTATTTCCATGCCTTTGGGAAGAAACAGCCGGATTTGAACTGGGAAAATGGAAACCTTCGTAAGAAGCTGTATGAGATGGTCAACTGGTGGCTGGATAAGGGGATTGCGGGATTTCGCATTGACGCCATCACCTTCATAAAAAAAGACCTGACCTTTGCCCACAGGCAGCCGGACGGGGCGGACGGTCGTGCCAAATGCACCAGGGCATCCAGGAACCAGCCGGGAATCGGGGCATTTCTCAACGAACTGAAGCAGGAGACCTTTGACCGCCATGGATGTGTGACTGTGGCAGAGGCGCCTGGGGTTCCCTATGAAGGGCTGGGGGAGTTCATCGGAAGCAACGGCTATTTTTCCATGATATTTGATTTCCGGTATGCTGACCTGGATATAGCCTCGGGCAGCGAATGGTTTAAACGCAGGGAATGGACCGTGAAAGAGCTTAACGATAAAATCATGGCAAGCCAGATGGCTGTCCAGACCTATGGATGGGGAGCCAACTTTATTGAGAACCATGACCAGCCCAGAGCTGCATCCAAATATCTGAAGGAGGCCGCGGAAGATCCCAGGGCCGTCAAGATGCTGGCCGCCATGTATTTCTTCCTGAGGGGAACCCCATTCCTGTATCAGGGGCAGGAGCTGGGAATGGTGAATTTTGAGAGGAGCTCCCTGGACGCGTTTAATGACATATCCAGCATAGACCAGTACCACCGTTCCCTGGAGGAAGGCTTCAGCGAGGAGGAGGCGCTTCGCATTATCAACCTGAGAAGCCGCGACAATGCCAGGACGCCGTTTCCATGGACAGGTGACCGCTACGGCGGATTTTCCGAAACAGCTCCATGGCTGCCCATGAGCCGGGAATATCCGGAAAACAGCATAAAAACCCAGGAAGGGGATAAGGAAAGCATACTGGAGTTTTACCGCTCCATGATCCGCTTCAGACAGCGCGGACCCTGGAGGGACTGCCTGGTATACGGAGATATACGGCCTCTGGCGTGCGGCGAACATGTAATTGCCTATGAGCGGCGAACAGAGGATACAGTCATCTGGTGTTATTTTAATTTCAGCGGTACGGGGACAGCGGAGAGGCTGCCCGGAAGCAGTGCCGGATGTATATGGGGAAATGACCCGGAGGCCATGGACGGGATGATGTCTGCAGAGAGAGCCGGTATAGAGGATAAAACACTTTATCTGGAGCCATATCAGGCGGTGCTTTTAAAGGGGTGCCGGTAGAAAGAGGAGGAAATTGTGATGGAAGGGAATCAGTACAGGGATGCGGCAGGGCAGATCGTGGACGCGGTGGGAAAGGACAATATATTGTCCGTCACCCACTGCGCCACAAGGCTCAGGCTTATAGTAAAAGATAAGGAAAAGATTGACGAAAAGAAGCTTCAGGAAATAGGGATGGTCAAAGGCACCTTCTTCAATGCGGGCCAGTACCAGATTATCCTGGGCACGGGTATTGTGAATAAGGTCTATGGAGAGATGGAAGGGCTGGGGCTTAATACTCTGTCCAAACAGGAACAGGATGAGATTGTAAAGAACCAGCAGAAGGGAGTCAAGCGCATGATGCGCATGCTTGGCGACATCTTTATTCCCATTATTCCCGTGATTGCGGCAACCGGTCTGTTCCTGGGGCTTAAGGGCTGTGTGTTCAATGACAATGTTCTGGGGCTTTTTGGCCTCTCTGCATCCATCATACCGGACTGTGTGGTGACTCTGGTGAACGTGCTCACAGAGACTGCCTTTGCCTTTCTTCCGGCCCTTATATGCTGGTCGGCCTTTAAGGCGTTTGGGGGAACTCCGGTCATCGGCCTTGTCATCGGGCTTATGCTGGTATCCCCCAGCCTGCCCAACGCATATGCGGTGGCTACTCCCGGCAGCGGCGTGGAGGCAGTGATGGCATTTTCACGCATCCCCATCGTGGGCTGTCAGGGAAGTGTTCTGACAGCTATCCTGGCGGCGTTTCTTGGTGCTTCCATGGAAAAAAAGCTGAGAAAGATCATGCCCAACGCCCTGGACCTGATTATGACGCCCTTTCTGGTGATGCTGGGGACATTTCTGGTGGTCATGCTGGGAATCGGGCCAATCATGCATGTGGTGGAGCTTAAGCTGGTAACCATCGTGGAGCTGCTGGTGCATCTGCCCTTCGGCATCGGAGGATTCCTGATTGGAGCCACCTATCCCCTGCTGGTGATTACAGGGCTCCATCACACCTATCCCATGATCGAGACCTCTCTGCTGGCCAACACCGGATTTAACCCCGTCATTACCTTGTGCGCCATGTACGGCTTTGCCAACGTGGGAACCTGCCTTGCCTTTTTTGTGAAATCCGGGAAACAGAGCGTAAAATCCACCAGCATCGGGGCCATGCTGTCCCAGCTGTTTGGAATCAGTGAACCTGTGCTGTTCGGCATCCAGCTGCGGTACAACCTCCGCCCCCTGGTCATCATGCTGTTTACCTCCGGCCTTGGGGCAGCCCTCCTGTCCGTGCTGGGAATACAGTCCAATTCCTATGGACTGGCGGTGCTTCCTTCATATCTGATGTATATATACAAGGGAAACCAGCTGATGTGGTATTTCATCATTTCCCTGTGCTCGGTTGCGTGCTGTTTTTTCCTTACATGTCTGTTCGGCATACCGCAGGAGGTGCTGGGACCGGATGAGGAAAATGTACCAGGCATGGAATATGTGCCAGATATGGAGGATGTACCAAGCATGGAAAATGTACCGGACATGGTTTCGCCGGCGGACGGATATATCCTGCCCCTGGACCAGGTAAAGGATGAGATGTTTGCCAGCAGGATGCTGGGAGACGGTTTTGCGGTGGAGCTCACAAACGGCCGGATCCTTTCACCGGCAGACGGCACGGTTGCGGCAGCCTTTGACACCGGCCATGCAGTGGGTATCCGCACAGAGAACGGAACGGAGATCCTGATTCATATTGGCATCAATACTGTGGAATTGGGAGGAAAGGGATTCCGGCTTCATGTATCCCAGGGGCAGAAGGTGCGCAGGGGAGATTGTCTGGTGGATGTGGATTTGGAGGTAGTGAGGAAGTCTGGAAAGGATCTGACCACCATGGTTATCTTTACCACAGGTGAAAGGGTGGCTGTAAAAAATGGGGAGGCCGTGACAGCTGGAGCCGGGTTTGAAATACAGATTGGAAAGAAGGAGAACCCCAGTTCACAGTTTTCCTGATAGAAGCGGAAGCAAAGTGATAGAAACGGAAACAAATTGACAGAACGGAAACAAACAGAGAAGCAAACAGGAAAACAGGCAGATGCACGGATGGATACAAGCGTATTCCCGCCATGCATGTGTCTGTTTTTTAATCGTAAAAATAGTAAAGAGTTTCATTCCGGGGCATACTGCCTATTGACAATATACAGTTAGTGCTCTATAATTGCAATATACCCAGGTGGGGTATAAGGAAGGAGTGAAACATATGACCACGCAGCAATATCACATAGACGGAATGTCCTGCGCCGCATGCAGCAGCGCGGTGGAGCGTGTTACAAGAAAGTTAAACGGTGTGGAGAGCAGTAATGTGAACCTGACAACCAACCGGATGGTGATTGCCTATGACGAGAGCCAGGTGACGCCGGAACAGATCTGTGAGAAGGTATCCAGGGCGGGTTTTTCTGCCAGTCTCATTGTGGAGGAAGAACAGAACAAGAAAAAGGAAGAGGAGGAATGGCAGCAGCAGGAGGAACAGCTGGAGGCTGTGAAGCGCAGGGTGATTACCGCCATCTGTTTTGCAGTGCCCTTGCTCTACATTTCAATGGGGCATATGCTGCCCTTTACCCTGCCTCTGCCGGCCTTCATGCAGATGGATAAGAATCCGCTTAATTTTGCCCTGGCCCAGCTCATACTGACCGTACCGGTCCTTATTTGCGGACGCCGGTTCTATCTGGTAGGCATCCGTTCCCTGCTTAAGGGCAATCCCAACATGGATTCCCTGGTGGCAATTGGTACGGGAAGCGCGTTTATCTACAGCCTTGTGATGACTCTGGGAATTCCTGGGGACCACATGAAGGCACACCAGCTGTATTATGAGTCGGCGGCCGTGGTGGTCACCCTGGTAATGCTGGGCAAGTTCATGGAGAGCCGCAGCAAGGGAAAGACATCCGAGGCAATACGCAAGCTCATGGAGCTGGCGCCGGACACGGCGATTCTCTATGAGAACGGTACGGAGAGGGAAGTGGAAACCTCCCTGGTGGCCGTGGGGCAGCATATCCTCATAAAGCCGGGCAGCCGGATACCCCTGGATGGTATACTTGTACAGGGCAGCAGCAGCGTGGACGAGTCCATGCTCACCGGGGAGAGCATCCCGGTGGAGAAACAGCCGGGAGACAGCGTAATCGGCGGAAGCATGAATTACAATGGTGCGATGGAAGTGGAAGTGACCCATGTGGGAAGCGACACCACCCTATCCAAGATTATTAAGATGATCGAGGATGCCCAGGGCAAGAAGGCGCCTATCTCCAAGCTGGCGGATAAGGTGGCCGGATACTTTGTTCCCGCTGTCATGGGAATCGCCCTGGTGGCGGCCCTGCTGTGGTGGATATTCGGAGGAAAGGAGCTTTCCTTTGTGCTGACCATATTCGTGGCCGTCCTGGTCATTGCCTGCCCGTGCGCCCTGGGGCTTGCCACTCCCACGGCCATCATGGTGGGAACCGGGGTTGGAGCCGGACACGGCATACTGATTAAGAGCGGCGAGGCTCTGGAGATTTGCCATAAGGTGGATGCCGTCATACTGGATAAGACAGGAACCATCACAGAGGGAAAACCCAGGGTGACAGATGTAAATGTGATCAGCAAAGCAGTGGTGGAACAGGTTTGGAATCCGGGCAGCGGGGGTTCCGGGGAAGGCGCCGGGGAACCTCAGACCTCTGAGGATGAGAAGAAGGAGCACCTTTTGGGAATCGCCGCCGCCTGTGAACAGATGTCGGAACATCCCCTGGGCCAGGCCATTGTGCAGGCTGCCAGGGAGAAGCAGATGGACCTGGCCATGCCCGAGGCATTTGAGAGTATCACCGGAGCAGGTATTATCACGACCTGGAAGGGATGGAAGGTGGCGGTGGGCAACCGTCGTCTCCTGGACCACCTGCATGTGCCTGTATCCCAGGATACGGAAAAAACAGCCTCAGAGTACGCCAACACAGGAAAGACTCCCATGTATGTGGTGATTGACGGCAGGCTGGCCGGGATCGTGTGCGTGGCCGATACCATCAAGGAAACCAGCGTGGAGGCGGTGGAAAAGATAAAGAGCCTGGGCGTGGCCGTCTACATGGTTACAGGTGATAATGAGAAAACAGCCCGGTACATCGGCAAGCTGGCCCATGTGGACCAGGTGGTGGCAGAGGTGCTTCCGGAAGACAAGGCCCAGGTCGTAAACCGGTTGCAGAATGAAGGGAAAACAGTTATGATGGTAGGTGACGGCATCAACGATGCTCCGGCCCTGGTCCAGGCGGACGTGGGCTGCGCTGTTGGAAACGGCAGCGATATTGCCCTGGAATCCGGGGACGTGGTGCTGATGAAGTCTGACCTGATGGATGTCTACAGGGCCGTCAAGCTGAGCAAGGCAACCATCCGCAATATAAAGCAGAATCTGTTCTGGGCATTTTTCTATAACTCATTGGGCATCCCGGTGGCAGCCGGAGTGCTGTACCTGTTGGGCGGCCCGCTGTTAAGCCCCATGCTGGGAGGATTTGCGATGTCCTTAAGCTCAGTGTGCGTGGTGGGAAATGCCCTGAGACTCAGAAATCTGAAGCTGTAGGTGGGGCTGCAAGACACCTGTGTAAACACTTGTGAAATCACTTGTGAAATCTTGTGAAAGCATTTGCGGGAATCCGTCCGTGTTTCGGACATGGGCGGTTCCCAGGGGAACAGGAAGAAAAAGGAGAGGAATACATGAATCAGGAAGAAGGCTGCGCCTGCTGCCATAAACACAGGGAAGTGTCGGAAGAACGCGGGCTCATGAACCGGCTGAACCGGATAGAGGGACAGATAAGGGGCATCAAGTCCATGGTGGAGGATGAGCGCTACTGTGTGGACATCATCACCCAGGTGGCAGCAGTCCAGGCAGCGCTTAACAGCTTTAACAAGGTACTTTTGGAGCGCCATATCAAGACCTGCGTGGTGGATGATATCCGCAGCGGAGACAGCGACGCCACGGTGGAGGAGCTTTGCAGGACTCTGCAGAAGATGATGAAATAACAGGAAACATGAGATACTAGGAAACATGAGATAGAAACCTGAGATAAAGGAAACGAAACAATACATGCAGTTTAATTCATATTTATTTTTATTATTGTTCCTTCCGGCTGTGCTGGCAGGATATTTCAGGCTGTGCCGGATGAAGGGCCATACATGGGCCAGAGGCTTTCTGGCCGCCATGTCCCTGGTATTTTTCGCGTACGCCAATCCATGGTATCTGGGACTTCTTGTGGGAAGCGCGGTATTTAACTGGGCCATTTCCAGGATGCTGTCAGGGGAAGTAACGAAGGTGACAGGCAAGGGGAACGGCAGGACGGGCGGCGGACCGCATGGAATTACAGGCGGACGGTTTGACAGGAGGATGGTTCTGGCATTTGGCATATCCGCCAATCTGGCCCTGCTTTTTTACTTTAAATATACGAATTTCTTCATAGAGAACCTGAACGCGTTTCTGGGAAAGGACATTGCCTTCACAAGGCTGCTCCTTCCGGTGGGAATCAGTTTTTTCACCTTCCAGCAGATTGCGTGGCTGGTGGATTCCTTCCGCATGGAGACAGGAGATTACGGTTTTTGGGAGTATTTCCTGTTTACCGTGTATTTTCCAAAGATTGCCATGGGACCGATTCTCCTGCACGGGGAGTTTATCCCCCAGCTCAGGGATCCTTCCCGCCTGAAGGCAGATGCCCGGAACATGGCCCAGGGACTGATGATACTGGCAGTGGGACTCTTCAAAAAGGTTATCCTGGCGGAGTTTTTCGCGGGACCGGTCAACTGGGGATATGCCCAGGTGGAGATACTCAGCTCCACGGATGCGTTCCTGGTCATGGTGGCCTACACCTTCCAGCTGTATTTTGATTTCAGCGGTTACTGTGACATGGCCATGGGAATTTCCAGGATGTTTAACCTGGAGCTGCCCCTTAATTTTGATTCTCCCTATAAGGCGCTGTCTCCGGTGGAATTCTGGAAGCGCTGGCACATGACCCTGACCCGCTTTCTCAGAAAATATATCTATTTTCCTCTGGGGGGAAGCAGGAAGGGAAACCTGCGCACCTACATAAATATTATGGCGGTGTTTCTGGTAAGCGGCTTCTGGCACGGCGCTGCCTGGACCTTTATCCTGTGGGGGGCGCTTCACGGCGCTGCACAGGGACTTAACCGTGTATTTAAACGGCAGCGGGAGAATCTTCACACGGCGTTCCGGTGGATGGTCACGTTTCTGTTTGTCAACCTGACCTGGGTCATATTCCGGTCAGAGAGCATATCCCAGGCAAAGCTGTTTTTGAAACGGCTGCTGGATTTTGGAAACATGCAGATCAATCCGTCCTTCATGGACAGCTTCAAGATGGTGGAACTGCCGGTCTGGCTGACCGGACACCGGGTATTTACCGTGCTGGGACTATACGGGGCCGTGCTTTGTCTGGTGATGAACGCCAGGAATATGGGGGAGACGCAGCTTCGCCCCACCTTCCTCAGGGGAGCAGGAACAGCCGTCCTTCTGGTCTGGTCGGTTCTGTCCCTGGCAGGAATATCCGGCTTCATTTATTTCCAGTTCTAATAAGGCTTATTTGAATCAACAGCTACAGGAGAGATGATATTGGAGACACAAAAGCAGGAGAATGGGACAGAAAACATACGGTATGGCAGATGGCTGCGGTTTACCATGGGAGCCGTATTGGCCCTGCTGGTGATGTTAGGCGGACTGGTGGTCTGGGTGGATCCTTTTTTCCACTACCACAAGCCTCTTGAGCAGCTGGCATATCCCATTGACAGCGAACGGTACCAGAATGACGGTATCAGCCGCAATTTTACATACGACGCAGTACTGACAGGCACATCCATGATGGAAAATTTTAAGGCCAGCCGGTTTGACAGCCTTTTCGGCGTCACATCTGTCAAGATACCATTTGCGGGCGGCTATTATAAGGAGGTGGACCAGGCTGTGAGACGGGCCCTGGCCTATAATCCAGGGATAAGGGTGGTGTGCAGGGGCCTGGACAGGAGCTTCCTGTTTTATCAAAAGGACCAGTGGAATCCGGCAGCCCCTTCCCCGGATTATCTGACGGATAACAACCCCTTCAATGATGTGAATTATATTTTCAACAAGGAAGTGATATTCGGCACCATTCCGGGTGTCTTTGACAGGACAAAGGCAGGGGAGAGGACCACCACCTTTGACGAATACATGCACTGGGCGCCGGAGCGGGACTGGGGCAGGGAGGCTGTCTTAAAGACATATGACAGGGAGCCGCGTAAAACAGAAATTGCCCCTTTTACCGAAGAAGACCGCCGGACGGTCACTGAGAATCTGGAGCAGAATGTGCTGGCCACGGCCAGGGCCAATCCCCAGGTCACCTTTTACTACTTTATTCCGCCCTACAGCATCAGCTGGTGGGACAGCGAGCTGATGGCAAAAGGGGAGTTTGATCGGCAGATGGAGGGATACCGCCTCATGGCCCGCATGCTGCTGGAGTGCGATAACATACGTCT
>JAJQEA010000173.1 GCA_021201905.1 Clostridia bacterium | reverse complement strand
GTCCGACGTGTGGGCCATGGGCGGGGAAGCCAGACTGTGCATGAACATCCTCATGTTCCCGGAGCACCTTCCCTTTGAAACGGTCCAAGCCATCCTCCGGGGCGGCTATGACAAGGTGGCTGAGGCCCAAGCCATTGTGGTGGGAGGCCATACCATCAAGGACGACATTCCCAAATACGGCCTGTGCGTCTCCGGCGTGGTCCATCCGGACCGCATCCTGCGCAATAATTCCATCCAAAAGGGGGATGTTCTGATTCTCACCAAACCCCTGGGCACCGGCGTTCTGACCAATGCGGACAGAGGCAGCCTCTTATCTGACGCAGAGCACAAGGCCATGGTTGACTGTATGGCTGCGCTGAATAAATATGCAGCTGATGCGGTACGCAGTCTGGACGGGGTCCATGCCTGCACCGATGTGACCGGCTTCTCACTGCTGGGCCACAGCTACGAGATGTGCGGTGAAACCGGACTTACCGTAGTCATAGACAGCAGCCGTGTCCCGCTGCTTCCGGGCGCGGACAACTACGCGTCCATGGGTCTTGTGCCAGCGGTGGCTTACCAGAATATGAAGCACCTGAAGGATAAGGTGGCTCTGCCAAAGGACCTTCCGTCCCATGTGCACGACCTTCTCTTCGACCCCCAGACCTCCGGCGGCCTTCTGTACAGCGTGGCGCCCCAGGAAGCAGGACGCATCACGGAAGCACTTATGAAGGCATGCCAGTCCGCTGCTGTCATCGGCCATGTGGAAGGGCCGTCTTCCCATTCGGTTATGGTGATTTGATAAAATTTTCACAAAAAGGAGGCAGGCCTCTCATCCCAGCTTTACAAACCGGGAGCGGACAGCCTGCCCCCTTCCACTCTGCTATATTTGCTACATCTGATCCATTTCTAAATATCCTTGCAGCAGACCAACAGGCCGCTGAGGAATTTTCTGACTCTCACGTTGCCGTGTCCGTCGCTCTTTCCCCTGATATAGCTCATTTCCCGTTTGACCTGTTCCAGACTGTAAAGCCTGGAGCCGTATTCGTTAAACACGGGATCTGCATAATCATCCATTCCCTGGTACGCCAGATTTACCATGCCCACAGAGGCTGCACGCCGTATGCGCTGCTCCACGCTCTTGGAATTCTGTCCCAGCCTGCTGCACAGCTCACGGACCGTGATGTCCCTTATGTCCAGGTCCTCCTCAATCAGATAGCGGATAATCCGGATAATATCCTTGCTTCCCGCCTCACTGAGTATGCCGATTTCCTGTAAGATGCCCTTTAGGCGCCGTATGGACTGGTTATAATCCGGTTCCTGTTCCTCCGGCTGTATTTTACGTCCCCCCACGTCTCCTTCCCAGGAAAATGCCCCCGCGGAAAAATCGTTCCTGGCCTTGCCAATGAGCCACTGCATGGCTCTGGCCATCTCGATATTGTGCAGCACGTTTTTCACTTCTATCTCATTGTACGGCTTATGTATCAAAAGCTCTGCGCCTTTCTCATAAGCCATTCTGATAATATCCATATCATTGACATGCGATAGGATAACAACCGATGCCTGGGGCAGTACCTCCCTGATTTTCTGTATGTATGCAATGGTTTTGGGTGCGGAAAGGGTAAGGTCTGCCAGAATCATATCCGGGCACATCTCCTGGAGCTCCAGATAGGCTTCCTCCCACCTGGACGCAATACCGGCAACAGTTCCCATACCGCCGTCTTCAATCATGGTTTTCAGTTCTGTCCGCGAATTCCTGTCGCAGTCCACAATATAGATTCTCATCCTATTTCTTCTTTAAAAATACATCCTTAATATTTTTCCACAACATGAACAGTATCAGCACTGCGCCCACATATCCGTTGAGCACGTAGATGATGTTGACCAGGACCCTGAAAGGAAGGAAGAGTCCCACAACCAGTCCGACTACTCCAAGAGCAACCGTCAGAATCTTAAACTGGCCGGTTCCCTCTTTTGCGAATCTGGCGCATGGATTATACAGTAATGGTACTGCTGTTGTATAAATGCCGGCAAACACCACTACTGCAAAGAAGGATGCAAATGGTTTCCAGATACGCTCTGCCAAAACCAGATTGGGGATATCAGCATTCCATACAAAGATACCGGAATTGCTTAATCCTGCTGTATTGATATTGGCAACCTGTGCCAGCATGATAAGGACGATGGCAACACATACGGCAATAGTACCACCGTAAATGCCATATTCCACGTCTTTCTTTTTATTATTAGCTCCCAATGCCGCTGTAAAGCTGGCGAACCACAAAAGTACAAATCCCGCATAGGACAGGGCTGATATCACCCAGTTAGGTCCCGCGTTCTTGATGGTCTCCCCGCCTGCCTCGGCAAAGGCACCTGTACGGATGATTTCCAGTCCGGCGCCCACGTTCCCAGCATCCCTGAACAGGGTAACCACGCCGATACCGATACAGAGTACAACGATAGCCGGACCAACCACACCAATCTTGTCAACCAGTGAGTTAAGTCCCCCTACCACTGTCAGAATTGCCAGTGCTGTCAGAACCACGCCGCCTACCCATGAGGGAAGACCGTACTGCTGGTTCAGCGTAGAGGCAGCGCCTCCAACCATAACGAAAAATGACATGTAACAGAATATAGTAGAATAATAATCCATGAAGGTCCCCACGTATTTACCGCAGTAAAATTTGTATACGTCGTTTCCCTTTTCAAAATGCTCTTCCGCTCCGGCTTTGGCAAAGTTGTAATTGTAGTAAATGAAGCAGACTGCAAACAGTAATACCGTAAAAATTCCCTGCATGCCATATGCAGTGTAGTACTGGACAATTTCCTGTCCTGTTGCAAACCCGGAACCAATGGTAAACGCGATGATTGCTCCGGCAAGTATAACTACCCGTCCCCAGTTAACTTTCTTATCACTATCCATACGCCTTCTCCTATCCATGGTCTGATACAGCGCCGTAACGCTGTCCTAATTTATGCCGGCGCAGCGGGCAAGCTGCCTGCTGCGCCGGATTTGTCATTTCTGTATTATTTCTCAAACACAGTCTGGCCATCAACCGGTGTCTGAAGTGCTTTGAGAGCTCTTCTGACCATGGATAAGCGGAGTTTGTAGCTGTCCTTCTCGCCCTGTGGCGGATCGCCCAGAGGATAAGGAATGCCTATACCAGGAATAATACGGTTAGCGCCTATTGTCAGTGAAATCGGAACTACAGTAGCCATGTGAACTACCGGAATGCCGTACTTCTCGATACCCTTAACCATCGTTGCACCGCAACGAGTACAGGTACCTCAGGTAGAGACGAGGATAACCGCATCCACATGCTCATCAATAAACATTTGTCCAATCTCGCTGCCGAACTTGGCTGCAGAAGCAGTCGCTGTTCCGGTACCGGTAGTCGTACAGAAATAATTCACAAGCTCGCCGAACTCGCCTGCTTTTTCCAGTTCTCTTAAAGCGTCAAGGGGAACAACCACATTGGGGTTGGCCATGGCAAACTGACGGTCATATCCGCCGTGGATGGTGGTAAACTCATCCGGTGACAGACGGTCCATGCCGGTGATGTCGTACTTGCCCCACTTGGTGGCGTTGGAGGACTCAATATGGTCAGGGTTGCCGGTTGGCACGATACCGCCGGAGGTAACCACTGCGATTTTTGCGTGCTTGATATCCTTAACAGGCTCAGCAGGCGCAACTCTGTCAAACTTAGGCATAGGAAGGTCTGTGCCGTACTCCTCGCCCTTTAACTTCTTAACCAGCATCTCAAGAGCACGCTCAGAACCTCTCTTCTCAGCGAAGTAGTTCACGCGGATTCCTCTCTCGATGTATCCCTCTTCCTTCGGTCCAAGGATTTCTGCTCCTGCCGCCATCTTCTTAATGAGGGCTGACATAACAGGAAGTACCTTTGGCATACCGGCTGCGGAGTTAGGTGTCTCCACAATGATAAGGTCCTTGCGGAACATATCCACGCCGGGATTCTCGATATACATACCGGTGATAACCGGGATGCCCAGACGCTCTTCCACTGCCTTACAGATGGTGCCGCAGGCAACGCCGTAACGTCCTGCATTGAATGCGGGGCCTGCAACGAATACGTCAGGCTCACATTTCTTTACCATCTCAATGATGGTATCGGTTGCAGCGTCCAGATTCTCTCCGAAATAGTTGTCACCACAGATAATGGTTGATACGATTTCATAATCCTCTCCCAGTGCAGCCTTAAGTCCCATACCAGGTCCTACGACCCCTTCCCGAAGCTCAGGGGTATAGTCGGCTTTTTCTTCACCGCCGATTCCGGCAAAGAACTGGTTAATATAATGTACTATTTTATATTTAGCCATCTTTCCATCTCCTTTATTTTCGATTAATAGCCTCTAGCTGCCAGCTTGTTGAAACCATTGGCAATGGTGGAGGCGATGATAATCTGAAGCTCTGCCTCAAAGCTGCCATCCGGGTTCTTACAGCCGTCCCAGCCGCCAATCTGCATCTCGATGAAGTCCTGTGTTCCGATGACCTTATCCATGGCCGGGAACTGGAGTGTGGCATTACCCTGTCCGCAGGATGCCAGTGCGTCAGCTTCCTCGCACACGTCTGCCAGGGACTGGGACTTTCCGTCCTTGCCCGGGAACTCGTCTGTAATCAGAACCACCTTGGTTCCTGCGCGCTCTACCTTGCGGCAGTTCATCATCAGGTCGGTATCAGGATTGCCGTATCCCTCCTCGGTAATCAGCACGCCGTCTAATCCCATCCAGTTGCACAGCTTGGCAACCATGTCGGAATGACGCTCTTTGTCTGCCAGGAATACGTTCTCGTTGGTCAGGATAACACCCATGAAGTTGATATCCTTGCCATGGTGCTTATAGCAGTCCTCAATAACCGGATTGTGGAAATGATGGTATGTGGTAACCTTGTCACATGGTGCAACACAGTTACCGGAAACAATAGCGCCGTCCATGATTTCCGTTGGATACATGAAGGTGGGGATGAACTGCTTTGCATCCACACCGTAATAATATGTATCATGCAGAAGTCCCTGTGACTGAAGCATGTGGATGTAGCCAACCTTTGGAAGGTCCGGATACATGGCAGCCTGCTCGAAAATGGGCTTTGTCTCATAAGTAACGATCTCATCAGGCTCCAGCTCTCTTGCTGCCTCGCCTACATAAGCAGCTACCTTTAAGCCTGCCATACGGGCAGCCTTCTCATATACATGAGTCTCCAGGCCGTCAGCCGGCTCCACTACAACGCAGAGGTTATAGGTCTGTGAGAATGGGCAGTAGTCAGCAGCAGGGCCGCTCATATCGATAACGCCCTCCTGGAATCCTACGATTTTACCAACAGTCACTACACAGCAGCCTTCCAGTGCGTGTGTTCTTCCGGTGCCCACCTGAGGGCTTACCTTTCCGATCACGCCTGGGAAAATCTCTCCGCCGCTGACCTTAACCCTTGGCTCAATCACGTCCTTAACCGGTGTAATCCTAACGGACTCACCTGGCTTTGCAATGTCAACGTGGCAGCCGGTCAGCTTATCGTCTTCCAGCACAAGCTTTTCAACTTCCTCTTTGTTGACATAGAGCACTCCGTCTTTCACGTGAGTCTTGTCATCGAATCGGATATCTTTGATAAAGATTTTTCCCAATTCAAGCTTCATATGAAATACCTCCACTTCTTTATATTTTACTGCCTGATTGTCCACGATATTCCCATATATCTGACTTGGCAATCATGACAGTACTCTTTCAGTTACATAATTTGGGATTTGTGCAAAAATGATACTTTAAATTAGTAATCGCGATAACTTATGTCTATAATATAACATATGTTATCGCGATAATCAATGGAACTGATGATACTTTTCGTTACTTTTTGTAGGAATCGTCTTTTTCGTCAATTTGTTATAAATTTGTCATGTTTTTTGTGTATATTCACTATTTGGGCGTAAAGTCATATGCGTAGCACTGTGTGATTTCCTTGCTCTCCTGAATGAACTGGTTCACCAGCTCCGGAATCTCTTCCTGGCTGATGCCGTGCTCCTGAACAAACTTAAAATATCCCAGAAACAGGGTGCATATGATATGGTTCAGCTTTTTAGCATTTTCCTCTGAAATCTTCCCCTCTGCCACCAGGAGCCTGCATATATAATAGTCCCTCTGGTAATAGCTGGGTATCTCAAGCATTTCCTTTATAAAGGGGCTTACCTGTATGATGGCATCCGGAAACATCTCATAGTATTCCTTCAGCGCCTCTCCCAGGTCCCGGTTGATGTTCCGGTAAAAGACAGCCTCAAAGGCCTGGGGCTTCTTAAAGGCCTCCTTTGCATAGGAGCGCCATATGCCGAAATGCACATCCCAGATATCATTCCACTCCTTCTCACATTTTGACAAATCCAGGATATACTCGTTCAGCGCATCCAGCTGGGCATAAAACAAAAGTTCATCCAGATTCTGGAAATACCGGTACATGCTGGCAGATGAACATCCCAGTTCCGCCGCAATGCGCCGTATGCTGATGGCCTCCACTCCCTCCTCCTTTATGATCCTGCTGGCCTGAACCACATAATCCTTCCTGCTCAAATCTTTAAAGTAGGATGTTCCCACATTCTTTTTCATGACTTCCTCACATTCGGTTCCTTATTATCCCTATAATTTAGGGATTACATTTTCTATCATTGACAGATCAATGGTCTTGTAATCGTAGGCAATCTTCTCATCATACTTAGGCACCTTCTTAATAGCGGTCCACTTGTTGAACGCCTCAATGGCCTCCTCAATCAGACGGATATCACCCGCGTCATTCTTTCCTGTCTCATTGTATAACAGAATGGTCCTGTAGGGCGTCTGGTTGGGCTTTAAGCTGGATGCCTGAGGATGTGTCAGAAGCTTGTGGTTTGTATGAATCAAATCCCTGGTCTTTAACAGTACCTCCTCGTAGGTCTCCACCAGAACCACCTGCGCTACCTTGTCTCCCCATTTTTCCGCTGCCCGGTCATTGTTGGTGACCAGAATACATTTACCTAAATCAAACATCGTATCCCCTCCTGATTATCATTATTTGTTGTTTTCCTTAACATCTCTTTAATATATTACATCAAATTACAAATTCCGTCAATTTATCCCGCACACCATAACCCTGCGGTTTCCTGAATTATATATGCAACAATGCCATTCCCGTAAAAGGTGCTGCAAAGCCATCGAAATCCATCAATTGCTGTGCAGCACCCCGGGCCAAAGACAATATTCATATGGATAGTTCCCCGGAGACTATTTGTTAAAGTATCCGTGGTAAAGCTGGAAAAAGTTGTCCGCCGTGCAGCCCTCGCCGCCGGAAAACTCCACCACATTCCCGGGCAGGTTCTTAAGCCTCACTGTGTTCTCCTTCACATATGGTTCATAGATTCCCAGGAATGCCTTTGTTTTCTTCTCCTGTGCCAGCCTGCTCTTTCTGGCGGCCGTGGCCTCCTCGTCATAGGCATTGACACACTTCAGAATATAATATCTTCCGCCCTGCTCCAGAATCCCGCTAACCTGGTCCTGCTCCAGCTCAAACGCTGCTTTTTCAAGGCTGTCCATGTCCGGCTGCCATTCCAGTGTCCTGTCTGTCCGGCTGTTCCTTGAATATTTGGCGGCAATCGCCCCAAAGTCCCCTTTCTCTGCCTGGGTCAGGGCCAGAACATTCTCTGCCTCCGACCTTGAATCCAGCTCAATCTGCTGAATGCCTATCACCTTTGCCTCCGCGTCGCTGACTTCCAGATTCTCGTTTTTGGTCAGCTCTGCCACCAGCTTATCCGCGCGGTAGTATTGGCAGTACAGGTCATACACCTCATCCTCGGACACGTCCATGAACCTGCGGTCCTGCTCCGACAGATCCCGGTAGTATTCCTGTGCCAGGGACTTAAGGGCATCCTTTTCCTGTCCCGTAAGTTCAACTCCCTGTTCATCCGCCATCAGGTTGGTGGTGGCCAGCTCAATCAGGAACTGCTCCACCTGGTCCATCAGCTTGTCCTCAAATGTATCGCCGTTGCCGTCCGCTTTCACGGACCAGAGCTCACTGGTATATATGTTCTGGTAACGGTTGCGCTCCGTGATGGCAATCACCATCATCTGCCCCTTGGTATACTCCTTTTCCACTGTCCTGGCTCCGGTTACGGCAGCTGTTTTCCTGGTACATCCGGCCAAAGCTGCCAATGCCAGGACTGCGGCCAGACACAGGGCCGCGGCCCCTTTCCATCTCTTCCCCCGTACCTTGTATATCCTGCTTCTGTCCACTGTCACACTCCTCTCACAGCAGCCCTTTCAGTATCTTGAGGACTCCGCCCCGTACATTGCTGTCCGCCTGGAACCTGGCGGCCCTGCGCACCTCTTCCCTGGCATTGGCAACCGCAAAGCTGTAATAAGCCTGGTTTAACATCTCTATGTCGTTAAGCTGGTCGCCAAAGGCCATAGTCTCCTCCACCCGAATGCCCAGGCTTTCCTGGATGGTGCGCACAGCCTTTCCCTTGTTCACACCCTTGGCCATACAGTCCATCCACATATCGCCGGCGCAGGCCATCTTGGCCTGGTCCTTAAACTCCTCATATATGTCCCTGGTGGCTGCCTCGATTCCCTCCTTTTTATAAATGGAAATCTTCACACAGGGCTCCTCCAGCTCCAGCACGTCCTTTACCCGGATGACATTAAACTTATAGCCATTGGTCAGCCAGTCGCAAAGGGCGTCGTTCTTTGAATCCAGATAATCCCCGTTGACGCCCGCATAGACCATCTCCAGCTCCGGATGCATCCGCACCTTGCGTATGATGCTGTGGGCCAGCTCTCGCTCCATGGTGTAGGCATACAGGCATCTGCCGTGGCAGCCCACGTACGCCCCATTGTTGGCAACGTAGAAAATCTTTTTCTTTACCGGCTCAAACGCGCTTTCCACACTGGCCCACGGGCGTCTGCTGGCAACCACAAACTGCATTCCCTTTTCACGAAGTCTGAGAATGATGTCAAATACCTCCGGATCCAAATCCGGCGATCCGTCCGGTACAAGGGTTCCATCCACATCCGATACAATCAGCTTAATCATCTTCCCTGTCCTCCAAAAGTCTTTTTATCTCCTGATAGAGACGTCCCACGGGCAGTCCCACCACGTTGGCGTAGTCCCCGTCAATTCCTTTTATATAAGCGGCAAACCTGCCCTGAATCCCATAAGCCCCCGCCTTATCCAGAGGCTCCCCGCACTGGGCATATTCCTTCATTTCCCCGCAGGTCATGGGGTACACATGGACGTCTGTGCGCTCCGCAAATGAAATCCCATGGCGCCTGTCCTCCCCCTGGCACAGTAACACCGTCACGCCGGTATATACCTGATGGGTCCTGCCCTGAAGCTTTTCCAGCATCTCATAAGCTCTCATGGGAGTTCCCGGCTTTCCCAGTATCTCATTTCCCACGGAAACCACGGTATCAGCCCCAATCACCATGGTGCCTCCGGGACATCCCGACGCAACCTCCTCCGCCTTCTGCCTGGACAGATCCATGACCACCATATCCGGCTTCTTCTCCCTGGTCTCCTCCTCCATCCGGCTGGGCCTGATTTCAGGCTCCAGGCCAATCTGCGCCAGCAGTTCCTTCCGTCTGGGGGATGCCGAGGCCAGCACGACCTGATATCCTCCCCAAGTATGTCTCATATCCATGTCATTCTCCTTTAATCAATCCGCCGTAAAACAGGGGCGGGTCAGAACGACGAAAAGACTGCTGCATGTAGACCAATGGTAACAGCCACCTGCAGCAGCCTTTCATCCAATTAATATATCTTCAGCCGGCCCACTGCCGGCTCATCTTCCTCTTCCATACCGCCCAGGCGCAGGCGGAAGCAGTGGATAAAATCCACCAGGTAGAACATGGTAAGTCCTACCGCCAAAACGGTCCCTACATGGCCGGGCAGACTGAACACAGCGGCGCGGACCCTTATATCCAGAAAATAAAAGAAAAACAGGCCCAAAAGTCCCCATCCAAGGCTGCTTTCCAGACAGACCATTCCCTTGTAATTAAAGGGCTTGTGGCTGTAGTCCCACCAGAAGGAGCCGAACAGCCGGACCATAATATTGGCTGTGACCAGTTCCATGGTGGTAGCCATGGCCATGGACGCCGTGTAGAGCTCCATGGGGCTGCCCGAAACAGGCTGCAGCAGCATGCAGGCGCCCAGGGCGCCAAACCCATATATGACGCAAAAGGGGCCATGGCCAAAGCCACGGTCCACTACAGGCCGCTTATATTCTGCACTCAGCACGATACATTCCAGCAGGTAACCGAGAAAACTATACATAAAAAACCAGTTGATGAAATCATAAACATTCATGGTATCTTCTGTCCTTCCTGTCTAACATGATACCCCCCGCCTGTTAATAATAGGAATTCAGGGCCAAAGCCAGCCCGATTCCCAATATAGCCCCTGCCAGAACCTGCAAAGGCGTGTGTCCCACATACTCCTTAAGCTTCTCCTGAAGTACCTCCGCATTGAGCTTAAGCGGATTCTCTGAAAGGATGGAATTCAGCAGCTTGGCCTGTTTTCCCGTCTCACGCCTCACCCCGATGGCGTCATACATGACAATCATGGAGAGCACGAAGGACACGGCAAATTCAAAGGACCCGGTCCCGTATTTCAGCAGGGCCGCTGTGGTCAGGCCGCAGACCGTGGCAGAGTGGGAACTGGGCATGCCGCCCGAGCCCACCAGGCGCTCCGCGTTAAAATTCTTGTTCAAAGCAAAGTCAATCAGTGTCTTTAAGAACTGGGCGACCACCCATCCTGTAACGGCACTCATAAGAAGCTGATTGCCAAGCATCTGTGTCCATACATTCATAATCGGATTATTCTTTCCCCTTTCAAACGGGCTCCGGAACGGTTTTCGCAAAACACAGGATTACCGTCTGGCCGGCTGCGCAAACAGGCACATCCGGATCCAGTGCTTAAACCGGGCCGTGGTTTCCACTGTACTGCAATATTTATCCGCACAAGTAACTGCATATCCTGCCTTGGATGTGGGAGGGACAAGGGTCAGGGGCCACATATGCCTCAGGATAATCATCCGCTCCTCCCCGGTCAGACGGAAATACCGGTCCGCATTCACCAAAGCTGCCTTGGGGTGGGTAAATCCATGAAAATACTGGCCTGTCTCCTTAGCATGGGTATGCCAATCGTATAAAAACAAATCATGGAGAAGCCCTGCCCGAGCAGCGCTTCTCCAGTTTCCTCCCAGCTGTTTGCACAGCTTATATCCAAGGTATGAAACCTGCATACAGTGGGTCTTACATGTGGTAATCCCGTGCTGTATGTACTGGTCCATGGACTGGAATACAGGATGGCACAGTATGTCTCTTACACACTCCATGTACTCCTCATCCTCTGTTATCTCTGAAACCACCCACGGCTCCATATGGGCACCACACCTTTCTTAATTCATCAGCATATTATCCGACATTACAGGTCTGTTGTCAATATCCAATCAGCCAGTCATAAAGTTCCTGGTACTTGGAGGCAGAGGTCCACCAGGAATAATCCTTGGCCATGGCTCTGTCGATGATTTTATTCCACTCCCGGCGTTTGCTGCTGTAGATATACTTGGCATAGCGCACGCTTCCCAGCATCTCATGGGCGTTGTAATTGGCAAAGGAAAATCCTGTGCCTGTGCTCTCGTATTCGTTATAGGGCTCCACCGTATCCTTAAGACCGCCTGTCTCCCTGACAATGGGTACTGTGCCGTAGCGCAGCGCCATCAGCTGGCTCAAGCCGCATGGCTCAAACAGGGACGGCATAAGGAATGCGTCGCTGGCTGCGTAAATCTTATGGGACATGGCCTCTGAGTAGTAAATCTGGGCCGATACCCGGTCATGGTACTTCCAGTCATAGTGGCGGAACATGTTCTCATAGCGCTCCTCACCGGTTCCCAGTACCACCAGCTGCAAATCATCGTTGCACAGCTCATCCATGACACACTGGATCAGGTCAAAGCCCTTCTGGTCCGTAAGACGGGAGACAATGCCCACCATAAACTTCTTCTCATCCACAGGAAGGCCTAACTCCTGCTGAAGCGCCTTCTTGTTCTTTACCTTTTCCTTGCGGAAATTCTTAGCATTGTAGGTCTGGGCAATGCAGGTATCTGTCTCCGGATTAAACTCATCGTAGTCAATACCGTTTACAATACCCCTGAGGCTTCCGGCCCTGGAACGCATAAGGCCGTCCAGTCCCTCGCCGTAGAACGGCAGCTTAATCTCCTCTGCATAAGTGTTGCTGACCGTGGTGATGGCGTCTGCAAATACGATACCGCCTTTTAACAGGTTTCCGTCCTTGTAGGCTTCCAGCTTATCCGGCGCGAAATAGTAATCCGGCAGTTCTGTAAAGCGCTTGATGGTCTTCACATCCCACACACCCTGGAATTTCAGGTTGTGGATGGTGATTACGGACTTCATGTTGCAGAAAAATTCTCCCTCATGGAACTTATCCTTGAGAAGAACAGGAATCAGTCCTGTCTGCCAGTCGTGACAGTGCACCACGTCGGGCTGGAATCCAATCACAGGCAGGGCCGATAAGGCTGCCCTGCAGAAGAAGCAGAACTTCTCCAAATCCCAGTACCAGTCCCCGTAAGGCTTTGCCCCGTTAAAATAGCTCTCATTATCAATAAAGTAAAAGGTTATACCCTCATGTACGTACTGTAGGATGCCCACATAGTGGCTCTGTCCCAGATAATCCATATAGAAGTGGTTTACATATTCCATCTTGTCGCGCCACTCCTGTTTGATGCAAAGGTACTTGGGAATGATGACTCTGACATCAAAATACTCTTTATTAAAGCATTTTGGCAGGGAGCCCACTACGTCTGCCAGTCCTCCTGTTTTAATAAACGGCACCGCTTCTGAAGCTGCAAATAATATTTTCTTCATCAAAACCTCCCTCTCCTGACGAACAGGTTCCATATGCCTTTCCTAATAGTATACCTTACTTTTCCGAAATTAGGAAGTTCTTTCTGATGAATTTGTCTTAAATTTTTTTGTATTCCAAGAGTATTTTATCCGATATCAGCGCAATGAATTCAGAATTGGTAGGCTTACCCTTTCCGGTACTGATTGTATAACCGAAAACTTCATCGATGGTTTCCATCTTGCCTCTGCCCCAGGCCACCTCGATGGCATGACGTATGGCACGTTCCACCCAGCTGGCCGTTGTCTGGTTTCGTTTGGCTATGGCCGGATAGAGGATTTTCGTCACGCTGCTCATCATTTCCTGGTCTTCCACCGACATGGCGATGGCATCTCTCAGATACTGATATCCTTTAATGTGGGCCGGTATGCCCAGCTCATGAAGCATCTTTGTAATGTCTGTCTCCAGATGCTCCTTCATGTACTCCTCCCTGGTGATATGGGATTCTTCCCCCGGCTCAAAGGGAGCCGTTAATACTTTTCCTGCCGGCTATTTGTTGGGCAGTTTTCCAATATGACGAATCTTGTTTACCAGGATTTCCTTGTCGAAGGGCTTCATCAGATAGTAATTAGCTCCCGCCTTAAAGGCATCTTCTGTCATCTGTTCTCCACCTACTGCACTAAGTATAATGAATGCAGGATTTTTCAGGAAAGTATGCTCGCTTTTCACTTTTTCCACCACGGATATACCGTCAATTTTCGGCATTACCAAATCCAGCAGTACAATGTCCGGCGTAGTGTCAACAATCATGTTAATGGCATCAGCGCCATTGTCTGCCTTTCCAATTACAGATAATCCGTCTTCTGCGTTAATCAGTTCATCCAGCGTATTCAGAATCAGCGGATTGTCATCGACAATCGCAACATTCAGCTTTTCCACTTCCTTTTACCTCCTAAAATTATTTGCCTGTGCTGAACTACCTGCCAATCAATCGGTAGCTGCTATTTGACCACCTTAACATCAAATCCATCTCCTTCGTCAATAAAACTCCTGGCGAAATTTATTATATATGGTCCCCATACCATATAGCAACGGTTTGTGGTCGCAATTTTAGACACGCGTCGAGATTAAATTGTATCATTTTTGGTGTCATTTTGCAATTATTAATTATATGGATTCACATTTTTGTAACAAATAATCGGTTTTATTCCTTTATTTTACATTAATTCGACACCATTTTTGTAATTTCAGCACGTTGATGTTCTAATCCATTATATTCCCACAGGCACGATTATAGAACGCAAACATCTCTGTTTTTCCTCCTGTTATTTAAAACTTTGGCAAAATCCTGGGAGGGGGCGAGACGGGA
>JAJQEA010000217.1 GCA_021201905.1 Clostridia bacterium | reverse complement strand
TGTCCGGGCCAAAACCACGCTCCACCCCCACATTCCCCCCCCCACCGCCACCCACCCCCCGGCCCCCGCCCCCGCCCCACGGGCCTATAATGGGGGCCTACCGCGGCTACCCCCCCCCCCCCCCCCGCAGTCATGGCCAGTGGGTCTTTGTGGAAGGTCTTTTGCAGCAGGGCGCCAAACTTCATGGCCTCCAGCATGTCGTTGTCATTGTTGGAGCCTGCCCCGTCCGTGCCGATTGCCACTGTAATCCCTGCCTTCATCATTTCCCCCACAGGGGCCACGCCCGACGCCAGATACATATTTGCTATGGGGTTGTAGGAAACAGATACATGGTTTCTGGCATAGGTACTGATTTCCTCCTCCCCGATGGCAACCGAATGTACGGCCAGCAGGTCAGATCCCAGAAGTCCCGACTCCTCATAATGGCGGATAGCGCTCTTTCCGTTTCTCTCCCGGCTGATTTTGTCATCTGTTCCCGTCTCAAACATGTGCATCATAATGGGAGTGGCATTCCGATCCGCGTATTCCCTGGTGGCCTTGAGGAGCTCCAGGCTGGCTCCCCAGCCGGCTGCCGGAGCCAGCCACACGCGGTACATGCCGTCCCCCTCAAATTCTTCCTTCAGGGCAGTCACATCGGCAAATACGTCCCCGGCCTTTTCCACCAGCTCCTTCTTTCCGATATCACGGTAGCCCCGGCCATACACCATTCTGACGCCCATGTCCTTCGCGATATTGAGCTCCAGTTTTCCCAGCCCCCTGACAGGCTGAAGCTGCATGTAATCCGCCACCGTTGTCACGCCGCACCGGATGGCCTCTGCCAGTCCCAGCTTCACGCCCGCAGCCACATGCCTCTCCCTGAGCACGGCGCCGGCCGGGGCCATGGACTTGGGAAACCAGTCCTCCAGGCTCAGGTTGCTTCCCATTCCCTTCATGATGTCCTGGTACAAGTGGGTGTGGGTGTTGATGAGTCCCGGAAACAGATACCTTCCCTTTCCGTCCTTAAGCTCAATGTGAAGTTCTCCTGCCTTCTCCTCTATGTAAGCCCTGTCCCCCACATGTGTAATCACTCCGTCCTCGTAGAGGGTGCCCCCATCCTCATATATACGGTCCAGCCCATCCACCGTTACGATGTGCAGGTTGTTATATCCTTCTCTCACTGCAGTGCCACCTCCCTGACCAGTTTGTTGGTATAACCTCTGAAAAACCGGGAGAAATTGCCGATTGTAAACGCCGCAATCAAGGTGCCCTCCCTGACGCCGTAAATGGTGTTCAGGAAAATCAGGGATACGATGACTGCCAGCACCACCAGCAAAACATCCACCGCTGTCTTTACATTGCCGTATTCCTTCTGGTACTTTACGGAAATAATCTTGATCAGGGCCTCTCCCGGCATCAGGATGACATCAGCCGAAACCATAAACGCAATGCTCAGCCCAAAGAACATGCAGCCGATAATAAGAACAGCCAGTTTCAGGATATAGGTCTCAGGATGAAGTCCTCTCACAAGGAACATGTTGAAATCCACCGCAATGCTCAGGAAAAAGGTGGGAATCAGCTGAATAAACTTGGACGCTGAAAAGCTCTTGAAATCCACAATAAATTCCCCGATAAAAAACAATACATTCAGCAAAAACGTGTACATACCCAATGTCAGCAGAGGACATATCTGGGTCATGACATTGGTCAGGCTGCTCATCGGAGAGGTTCCTGTTCCTGATTTGATAATCAGGGAGATCCCCGTCCCCATGAAGAATATTCCAATAAGAAGCATGATGTAACGCCTGGTCATCTGTGAATCCTTTGCATAATTAGTACCATTAGACATAATTGAGTAACCTCCGCTTTCTTTTCATTTGGTTTGCGTCCGACCCTCTGCTCTTTCCAGAATTTTCGCGCGGTACACATGATATGTGTAATCCCGGAATATGGCCCTTTGCCATGCTTAAGCAGGCCGGTCAGAAGTAGCCCATTCCCCGGCGGATTTCTAGAATAGTGCGACCGTCGGGAATATGGTATGGGTGTACACTCCTGTCTTTTGGAAAAATAATAGTAATCCGCGCATGCACCCCGTCCCCTTTCCCCTCCCAATTTTATTTTAGGACAAAAAAACAACACGAATCCGCCGACCTTTGATAAGAAAGGTCCACAAACTCATGTTGTACAAAATCAAGCCGAAGCTCTGCACGCAACTATTTACTCCCCGATTATACCAATCCAGGAGTAAAAGTCAATATTCTCTCAAAAGAATATCGTTATCTTATAACAAACCGGCTGTTTTTTGAGCATATTGCACAATAACTTTCTTTGAATCAACTATACAAAATCCTTCCGCATGGGATTAAAGATATCCAGAAGAATACCTGCCTTCCTGCACACGCATCCATGCTCCACGCCGTCCAGCTTCAGCATGGTATCCCCTGCCCTCACGATTTTCTTCTCACCGTCTATATCAAACTCGAATTCTCCGCTTACCACATATGTAATCTGGGTATGGGGATGGTGATGAAGGCTGCCCACGGCTCCCTCCTCAAAGGTATTCTCCACACACATCAAATCCTTACTGTAAGCCAGAACCCTCCTGACAACCCCGGGCCCCGCCTGAACCGGCTCCGCGTTCTCATGAAACACCCATCTTTCATCCAGCATGTCACTGTCTCCTTCCGTCATTCACCGCAGTCATCCGCGGTATATTCTCTATTATACCAAGCCGGACGCCCCATTACAACACCTCAAATTCACAATTCAGCACAGCCTAATAAATTTCCTCCTCCGACCGGCTCTCCTCCAGATCGTGAATCAGGGCCGTGGTCTTCACCATGCGCATCAATGTGACCACCGCAGGTATGTGCTCCTTTCCGTCCCTGCTGGCCAGACAGAATATGACCCGCACCTTCTTCTCCCCAAATACCACGGGCTCCCTGGTGACCAGAAGGCTCAGGCTGGTCTTACAGATTCCCTCCGCCCCCTTACCGTGCAAAAGGGCAAAGGAATCATCCGAAACAGCATAAAAGCCCTGTTCCTCTATAAAGCCAATCATATTGGAGACATAGGATTCCTCCACAAATCCCCGTTTTACCAGCAGGCCGGCGCTCATGTGGACCGCGTCCTTCCAGTGGGACACCAGGTCCGCCCTCATGATGCAGTCAAACTTCAGGAAGCTGCTGAAGCTCTTCGGGCTGTGAAATACCTGGACCGTCTGATATCCCAGTTCCTTTTTCACCACGTCCATCACCCTGGCCCTGGTGTTTTCATCCAGAAAGCCCAGCTTCTCCTCAATGGAGTAATAGCTGGACAAAAGGGATTTCCTGGGAATGCCCAGGCGGTCCATGGCGGCTCTGTCCTCGTTCTGTAAAATCGGATTCACGGTAAGGCAGGGCTTGGGCAGGCTGTTGTTAATGCGGATAGTGGACAGCACATAGTCAATGGCCGCCCAGTCCGGGTAGGATGAGAGCTTGTAAATGGGGAGCGTGTCCACAATGTGAATCTGGTACTCGCTCAGCAGCGATTCCTTCAGCATGGTGGTGGTCCCGTACCCATGGCCGCACACCAGCAGCACTTTCTTATAGGGCGCTCCCTTCATCTGCCGGATGCTGGCCATAAAGCAGATGGTCAGATATACCAGCTCATCCTCATTTTCCAGTTTATCAAGGGTGTCCGTTTCCTTGCAGCACTGCTTTACAATGCTTAAAAACTGCTGCTCCTCAGGCCGCATAAGGGAACTGACATTGTCGTGGATATCCACATGGTTATTGATTCTCTGAATCAGGGGAATCATATGGTTCAGCAGGCCCTCCACCAGGTTTGTGTCCTTGTCAAAAGGCATGTTCATCCGCTTTGACATAGCGGAAATAAGGGAAAATGTCACCTCCTGGGTGTGTACCGGGTCCACCTCCGCCGTACCGCCCGCCATTTTGTTGGTAAAGTCAAACATTTTGGCCATCATTGCCACGTGCTCCCCGGACACGGGCTTTCCGATGATGGAGCCCAGCTTTTCTCCAAACCGCTCATACACCTCCCGGTCATAGTCCGGCACCACCGTGATATCCAGGGGATAGTCCTTGTCATGGAGAATGAACCACACCAGAACCACCACATTTGACATATACCACAGGTAAGAGCTGCTGGTCAGGGTGCACTTAAGCTCCTCCAGCAGGCCGTCCACCGCCATCACCACATTGGCAATGGAGATTCCCTCAAAGGCTTTATGGATGATGTGGATACAGTAAAATTCATAGGAATTATACTCTGTAAAGGGGTTTATGAGGTATTCGATGTATTTCCTGAATTCCTGGTTCATCAGGGTGGTGCGCTTAAGCTTTGGCCCGGACAGGTAAAAATGATTGGAGTATCCGATTCCCATCCCGTCCTTTTTCAGCCGTTCGTCCAGCGCTGCCATATCGTTCTTTACCGTGGAGCGCAAAACCCGGAACTGCCCGCTGAGCTGGTTGATTTTCAGGTCCTCATTTCTCATGAGCAGGATCAGCAGCAGAATCGACATCCGCTCTTTGCTGGTGTAGACCACCTCATTTCCGTCTTCCAGCCCCTTAAGGTCCAGGGACTGGGGATAGCGCAGCAGTCCCTTGAAATGTTTCTCTATCTCCGGCAGGCGCTCCAGGGACAATATGTCGTTGATCCGGTCCACATCGTAGCGGATGCTCCGCTCCGATATCCCCAGAGCCTTGGCCATCTCCTTGTAGGTGGCCTCCCCGTGCTCCTTCAGATACCGGATAATGTTCAGCATTCTCCCATTAAACATCTCGTTCTTCTCCTGTCTGCATATGCAGACAAGAGGAGTGCTCCCCACTCCTCTCATCTGTTATCATATGATATTTTATATACTCCCCTGAAATCCATTTTACGGTTGCGTATGAACCTTTAAATTTACTGGAATGAATCGTGAATCTTCTTCATCACCGCGTCAGACTTTTTAATCAGGTCTGACACACCCATTTTCAGGACCTTCTTTCCCTTGAAGCGGTCCAGTCCCTCCAGAGCCACGTCATTGACCAAAACCACGCACACAGCCTCGTCAATGTCCTTCTGCTTTAACTGGTTCTCCACGCCTGCGCCGCCCTGGGTCTCAATCAGAACCTCCATACCCAGCTTCTCGCCGGACAGTTTTAACGCCTCGGCTGCCATATATGTATGTGCTACTCCCGACGGACACGATGTAATACCAACTACCTTCATTGTAAAATCCTCCTTATCCTTTTCTAATCTTTATTTATTACCATTGGTCACTTATTATAATTCGTCAAATGTTATCTCATCCAGGTCATCCAGCTCCGTGTCATTTCCCGCGGACTCTTCCACGTAGTTCTTCTTAAGTAAGTTTACCATAAGTGCGGTTACAAATCCACCTGCCAGTACTGCAATAAAGTACCAGATACGGCCTTCCACCACCGGAAGCACGATGAGACCGCCCCATGGGGCATGGTTCAGGACGCCTGCCAGGAATGGGATGATATTGCCCACCACGGCTCCCACAATCAGGGACGGGATTACCCTTAAGGGGTCGTTGGCCGCAAAGGGAATGGCTCCTTCTGTGATTCCCACGCATCCCATCAGGATGGCAGCCTTTCCTGCTTCCTTTTCCTCCACATTGTACTTCTTAGGCGCCAGCAGGGTGGCGATGCCCATGCCGATAGGCGGTGTACAGATAGCCACGCCCACACCGCCCATAAGGTAGGGAAGCGTATCCACCTGGGTCTGCGCAAAGAGGGTTGCAACCTTGTTGACAGGGCCGCCCATATCAAAGACGGTCATGGCTCCCAGTATGGAGGCCAGAGGCACCTTGCCCATGTCTCCCAGGCTGGACAGTCAGTTGGTGAGACCGTTCATAATGGCGGCAATGGGTCCGCCGATTCCCCATACAATGATACCGCCTGTTACCAGGGTACTTACCAGAGGATAGATGAAAATGGAGCCCAATGTCTTCAGTGAAATCGGAAGCTTGATTCTCTTCAGTTCCTTTACCACAACGCCCGCAATCAGGCCGGCCGCCATGCCGCCCAGGAATCCGGCGCCCATTTCCTTTGCCAGATACGCCCCAATCATACCGGGCGCCAGACCTGGCTTGTCGGCAATGGAGTAAGCGATATAACCGCCCAGCACCGGTACAAACAGTGTCAGGCCTCCCAGGCCAATCTGCGCCAGACCTGCCAGCCAGCCGGTCTCAGGCGTGGCTGCGCCGGCCGGATTCAGCATAACTGCCAGAGAGAAAAGGATACCGCCCGCCACAATGAACGGAATCATGTGTGATGTACCTGTCAATATATGTTTCTTTAAAATCTTCAGCTGCTCTTTCATTTCTTTACCCCTCCAGAACTTCTTCTAATATGGTGTATACCTGTTCCCTGGTGCTGCTTCTCAAAGACTCCCTGAACTCCTCATGCATAAGCCTTCTGGAGAGATTGGCCAGTATCTTTAAGTGGGTATCCCCTGCCTCGCTTAAGGGTACTGCGATGAGAATAATTAAATCTGCCGTCTCACCTGTCTCCTCATTCCAGACCACCGGTTCCTTGGTACGGCCGAAACATACGCTGGCCTCCAGCACATGGTCCGTCTTGCCATGGGGAAGGCCCATATCAAAGCCCACGAAGGTGGGGGTAATGGCTTCCCTTGCCAGTACATCCTGGTAAAATTCCTCTGTGTCCGTGATTTTTCCCGCCCTGTACAGCTCCCCTGACAGAGTTCTTATGATATCCTTTTACTGCCCTCCATATCGAATACGATACAGTTCTCATTAATTAACTTACTCATCCCTTGCCTCCTTCCGGCTCTTCCGGAATTTGTCTTTTTATGCTCCTGCCTGTTTGCAACTGCTGTTTCATTCTTCTTAAGCGCTTAAGAAAATGTGTCCGGCACCGGTTCTGTCTGTTCTGTGCCATCCCTTACATGCATTATCATAATCCAGGACCAGATTTTTGAACAGATAGAAGATTTGCAAAAAATTTTTACACAAATCAACACTGAGGCGTGAATGCATATGGATTATGAACAAAAGCAGGAACATGGATGCAAACAGAGCCATGATAGCAAGCAGGGCCATGACAGCAAGCAGGGCCATGACAGCAAGCAGGGCCATGACAGCGGACACTGTTCCGCTGCATGACCCTGTACCGGTAAATCATACTTAACAATTTTTCATTTTCGGTTTCCCTGTAAATATATCTTATAGCCAGTCCGATTACACCTCTTCAAATCCCACAAACCGAAGGAATTTTGCAAAGGCCTTCCGTCCCTGCCCGTCGCATTTATAGACGCCCGCATCCTCCAGGACACGTGCAAACACCTTTCCCACTTCCTCCTGCAGAATGGACCACACATTGTCCCTTGTCACCGGGATGCCCTTTTCCTGATAAAGAGGCATGAATTCCTCCACCCAGTCAGCGTGCTTCTCAAGGACCTCATCCCTTCGTATATCCTTTCCATCCACCATGTACTCTCCCAGCATTGCCAGTTCCGTCTTAAGCCTGGACGGAAGCACAGCCAGTCCCATGACCTCAATCAGGCCGATGTTCTCTTTCTTTATGTGGTGCAGCTCCTGGTGGGGATGGTATACGCCCAGCGGGAATTCCTCTGTGGTAATATTATTGCGCAGCACCAAATCCAGTTCAAAGGTATCCCCAACCTTTCTGGCAATGGGCGTGATGGTGTTATGAGGTTCGCCGTCTGTCTCGGCAAAGATAAATGCGTCCTCATCCGTATAGCCTCTCCACGCTCCCAGAACAACATCCCCCAGCTCAATCAGCCGGTCCGGGTCAGCCGCCCGAAGCCGCAGCACGGACATAGGCCAGAATACGATTCCCGCTTCCACATCCTCATACCCTTTTATGGAAAAATGCTTCTCGATAGGCGCTTTTGCCATGGCAAAGGTGTAATGTCCCCCCTGGAAATGGTCATGACTCAGGATAGAGCCTCCCACAATGGGAAGGTCCGCATTGGATCCCAGGAAATAATGGGGGAACTGTTTGATAAAGTCAAACAGCTTTCTGAATGCCGCCTTATCAATTTTCATGGGCACATGCTGTCCGTCGAATACGATGCAGTGCTCATTGTAGTACACATATGGGGAATACTGGAATCCCCACTGACTGTCATTGATGGTAATGGGGATGATTCTGTGGTTATTCCGGGCAGGATGATTGGTCCGCCCCGCATATCCCACGTTCTCCATACACAGCTGGCATTTTGGATAGCCGCTCTGCTTGGCCAGCTTAGCCGCGGCAATGGTCTTTGGATCCTTTTCCGGTTTGGACAGGTTTACCGTAATGTCCAGCGTACCGTAACGGGTATCCGTGGTCCACTTCATATCCCTGGCAATGCGATAACGGCGGATATAGTCGGAATCCTGGCTAAAGCCGTAATACCAGGCCGTTGCTTTCTCAGGGGACTCCTCATAGCGTTTCCAGAATTCCTTTACCACCTCGCCCGGTCTTGGCATCAGGCAGTTCATCAGCTTTGTGTCGAGAAGATCCCGGTAAACCACGCTGTCCTCCTTAAGCACGCCCGTGTCCGCGGCACAGTCCAGAAGCTCCTTTAAAATGGCCTCCAAATCCACGCTCTCCACCGGCCCCTGGGGTTCTTCATACTCATCCATTCCCATCACATCCAGGATTTGGTTCCTGGCATAAATAGCGTCCGCCTCAGATATGAGCCCCTTATCCAGGCCGTACTGTACCAATCCCTTAACCGCTTCATAAACCATAGAAATATCCTCCCTGTACACTCTTCCATCTAAGCGCGGCACATGCCGCTGTCTTCTTCCATTATATCCCTCACACCTCGTAACCACAATGCACTTTTTTACTTTTATATCCTGATTTTATTTAAACTGATTTATTAAACGGACCGGAATAAACGGTTCACCCGGCCCACCAGAATTCCTCCCAGAAGTCCAATCAGAGCTCCCGCCGCACAGCCTGCGGTCAGAAGCACAGGCAGGTAGGAAAACACGCCGAACGTATTCACCACAAAAGCCGCCATCAGAAACTGTCCGATATTATGGGCCACTCCTCCCAGTATGCTGACTCCCACCATTCCAAACAGCCTGAACCGCTTGCACAGGGCCATGATGGTAAGGCTTAAGGCAGTCCCTGACAGGCCAAACAGGATGGCCGAAGGCGGCCCAAACAGGATGCCTGATAAAAGTATGCGCACCACGCTGATCAGAGCTGTCTCTTTCACTCCCATACAGTACAGTCCCACCATGGTCACCAGATTGGCCAGCCCCAGCTTAACCCCGGGCGCTCCCAGATATACCGGCACCAATGACTCCACGTATCCCAGCACCAGGGCCAGGGCTGTCAGGATCCCAAAAAGGGCTGCATTTCTGGCTGAGGCTCCGGGGGCTGGTTTTGTACCCCGGCCCTTATTCACCCTTACATCTGATTTTTTATATGATTCTGTGGCTGTCTTTTTCTGATTCGGCATATGACCTCCCGTCTCCATCGCGGCATTTCATCCTTTCCCTGTGCTCTGTATCCAACACCCATATAGTATACCATGCCTGACCCATTTCTTCCATAGTGCCCTGGAGCGTATGCGGCAAGGATATACGGCAACAGATCGGCAGCCGCCTGAACTGTTTCCATGGGTGAAAATGGGTGTGAAAAAAGACAGGAATGAATTACCACCTCTGCCTGTGCGAAAACTCATTGTATGCAATAGCGTATTGTGATAAAATAAACAATATATCCCAGCCCAGAGTTGACCGCATTTATTTTACCGCGGCCCATACTACTATATTTTCAAAGGAGTGTTTTCCATGAATAAAAATACCATCAGCTCCAATGCCAGAAGTTTGATTGGCATTGCAGTCATGGCAGTGTTGTCCTTAGCGGTAATCGCTGTATCAGACCCTTTGTATAAGGCCTTACGCGGGCCTGTTACCACGGCCAGCCCCGAAACGCCTCTGGCCGACGGAATCTATACCTACGAAGCTCCGGAACCAGACTCAAACGGTTTCCGGGACAGAACCACTCTCACTGTATCCGACGGCATCATCGTGTCCTGTGTGTGGGACTCCTTTAACATTGACGGGGAAAGCAAACAGAAGCTATCCGTGGAAGGCCAGTATATCATGACGCCGGACGGGCCTGTATGGAAAGCCCAGTCAGACAGCGTATGCCGTTACCTGATTGAACACCAGCGTCTGGCCGGGCTGGCCGGTGACGACGGATACACCACTGACGCCGTGGCCTCAGTCAGCATCAACGTATATCCATTTATGAACGGAGTGGAGGAATGCCTGCGTCAGGCGGAAATCAAATGAAACTATTACAGAAACGGGACGTGATTCTGGCGGCTGCCATACTGTTGGTGGCGGCTGCCGCCTTTGGCATCAGCCACTCTATCCGCCGCGCACCGGCAGCCGTCGCCCAGGTGTCTGTGGACGGAACCGTAGTGGAAACACTGGATCTCAGCAAGGATACGGAGATAACAGTCACCTCCTCCAACGGCGGCACCAACCACCTGATTGTAAAGGACGGTGAAATCTGGTGCAGTGAGGCCAGCTGCCCTGATAAGGTCTGTGTCCACCAGGGAAAAAAGCATTTAAACAGCGACACCATTGTGTGCCTTCCCAATCATATGATTGTAACCATAACAGGCGGGGAATGATTTCCCCGCCTGTTGTATTGATTCATTGGTATGCCCCGAAGCGTGTTGGATCATTGCTTTCTGACACGCGCTAAAACTTCTTAGCCCGGCCCACTCCGGCCAGAGCTGTCTTGATATCCTCAAAGCTCATTCCGCCCACGGAATCAATGGTGGCAACCACGGCGCCCTCCACCAGAGGACAATCCACCATCTCCGCCTTCTTTTCCCCGAACATCTCAATGACCATCTCCGTGGTCATGACAGCGCTTCCCAAATCCACCAGAACAAGAACCCCGTCATCGGAATATACGGACTCAATGGCTGCCTGTATCTTCTCAAAGCTGGTTCCAAAGCCGCCGTCGTCCATGCCTCCGGCCGGCGCGATTCTTGCGCTTGGCGCCATGATGGAGGTCAGCTCCACCACACTTTTCGCCAGATTTTCACTGTGGGACACAATCACAAATCCTACCATATGTACTGCTGCTCCTTTCTGTCTCTAAACCAGCCCCGCAATGACTTCCAGCATATAGGAATATGAGGTGGCTCCCGGATCCTGATGGCCCAGTCCCCTTTCTCCCACATAGCTGGCCCGGCCCTTGGTCGCCACCAGGTCTTTGGTGTGCTCTGCGCTGGCCCAGGCTGCCCTGACGCCTGCCTCCAGCACCTCCCCGGCGCTCTTTCCCTCTGCCGCCGCGTCCTTCATGGCCTTCAGGGAAGGTACCATGGCATCCAGCATGGTGGCTTCCTCCACAGTGGCCTTGCCTCTCTGCTCCACTGCCTGTACAGCCGTATCCATCATGGACAGGAAATCATCCATATCCATCTCTTCCTTTCCTGCCAGGGCCATGCCCGCCTTCATATAGGCTGAACCGTACAGGGGGCCGGAAGCGCCTCCCACAGTGGATACCAATGTCATGCCCACTGTTTTCAGAATGGTCCCTATATCCTTTCCCTCCAGGTCAGAAAGCTTTCCCTCCACCGCTGCAAATCCACGCGCCATATTAATGCCATGGTCACTGTCTCCAATCGGCTGGTCCAGCTCTGTGAGATACTCCTTCTCGGCCTCCATTTTCAGACCGATTGCCCTGATGATTTCCAATACCTTTTTACTGTCTGCCATGATGACCCACCTTTCATCTCAATTTATTTTTATAACCTCAGAAATGCCTGTTACTTCCAGGCCGGCGTATCCGCCGGAGCATCCAACAGCTCCTTCAGCTGGTCATCCAGCCTCAGAAGCGAGATGGAGAATCCCTGCATCTCAATGGAAGTCATGTACTCTCCCACAAAGGTCTTATAAACCTTGATTCCCTTTTCAGCCAGAACATCTGAAACCCTGTTATTGATAATAAAGAGCTCCATGAGAGGCGTTGCGCCTGCTCCGTTGATCATCACGGCCACCTCGCTACCCTCATAGTCAATGTCTCCCAAAATCTGTGCCAGAAGCATATCCGTCACCTGATCCGCCGTCTTCATGGACTCCCTGTGGGTTCCCGGCTCTCCATGGATCCCGATTCCCACTTCCATCTCATCCTCTGACAGCTCAAATCCCGGCTTGCCTGCCGCGGGAACCGTACATGGCCCAATGGCCGCACCCATGGTTCTCACGTTGTCAATTACCTTTTGCGCAACTGCATGGACCTCATCCAGGGAAGCGCCTGTCTCCGCCATGGCGCCTGCGATCTTATGTACAAACACGGTTCCGGCCACACCTCTGCGTCCCACGGTGTACAGACTGTCCTTCACCGCCACGTCGTCATTGGTCACCACATGCTTTACGGTGATGCCTTCCATCTCAGCCATCTCAGCTGCCATCTCAAAATTCATCACATCGCCGGTATAGTTCTTGACTACCATGAGCACGCCTGCATCTGTGGCAATGGCCTTGATACCCTCATAAATCTGGTCCGGGGTAGGCGATGTGAACACCGCGCCGGCCACAGCCGCATCCAGCATGCCCCATCCCACATATCCGCCGTGAGCCGGTTCATGCCCGCTTCCGCCTCCGCTGATCAGGGCCACCTTTCCTTCCTTCTTATTGGCTCTGACCACCACATTGCCGCAGTCCAGCTTTCTCAGATAACCCGGATACGCCTTAACCATGCCCTGTATCATCTGATCCTCTACCAGCGCCACATCGTTGATAAATTTCTTCATATTGCGTAAACCCCCTTCTATTTAATAGGCTGCACCAAATACGGGCAGCAGTTTTCCCCATTGGTTCATAAACCACGTAAAGCAGGGGCCGCCATCGGGACAGTAGACGGATTCATACCCGTCTGCATCCCCTCCTGTAAGCCTCTGCTCTCCGTTCCTCCTGTTACTCGCCCAGACAGTTCATGTCGTTCAGTCCGCAGGTTTTGTCCTCGTCCTCCTCAACACAGTTCATGTCGTTCAGTCCGCAGGTCTTATCCTCTTCCCCTTCCAGGCAGTTCATGTCATTGAGTCCGCAGGTCTTATCCTCTTCCTCGGTTATTCCGTTCATGTTATTGATGTCCAGTTTCTTCTCCATTTAGAGCCCTCCTTCTTCTTCGGACAACGCCCCATTCTACCGGACCGCCATCCATCAAACTACAGCAAGCCGGCGGCCGCCTTATGGCAGCTGCCGACCGACTGGCACACCCCTGCTGGTTCAGATGGAAACCATATTTCCGTCCCGTCTCCGGCAGGAACGCACAACTATAGTACTTCCTTGGTGGCCACTATATCAACTCCCGTACCGGCCACGTCTGCCACGATCACATCTCCGATGTGGATGGGAGCCTTGACGGTTACGCCCTTTAAGGCCTTTACACACTGGAATATCTTATCCTTGGGTATATCTTCCCTGGTCTTGACAGATACCATGTCAGCCCGTCCGCCTTCCACTCTCACAGTGGAGGTGACGATTCGGGTCGGGTTGGTCACTTCCTTGCGCGCATATGTCTCGCCCTTTTTACATGTGTATCCTGTGATGGTCTTGATTTCCCCGTTTTCCAGTTCAACGGTCAGAGGACACCCCATAGGACAACCGATACAGATAAGTTCTCTCTTTTCCATGGTCTATGCCTCCTCTACCTTTATTGTAATCTTCTTAAGACCGGGATGCAACATCAATTTTTCCTTCTGGAGCTTTATCTCCTCCATCTCTCCCGGCGCCATAACAGGGCGTTTCCTGTGCATAACCTGCTCATCATCAAAGTATACGCCGATATAACAGTTTTTATAAACATTTCCAACACGGAAGCGTACGATTTGGGTATCCTCCATGCGGTCCGGATGGATGGTGCAGGGAACCGTATAGCGTACCCCGTCCACGGCGCTTAACTCAATCTCCTGCCCTGTCCCGGAGCGCCTGCCGTCCTTCACATATCTGGCTGCGTTCTTACCCGCCGCCGCTGCCTCCTCTGATACGAAATCCACCAAATCATGGACGTGGAGCACGTTGCCGCAGGCAAATACGCCCTCGATATTGGTTTCCAGGCTTTCGTTCACCACAGGCCCTGAGGTGACGCGGTTCATCTCCACGCCCATTCCGCCCGACAGCTCATTTTCAGGAATCAGTCCCACAGAGAGAAGCAGGGTGTCACAGGTATAATCCTCCTCTGTTCCCGGTATAGGCTTGCCGTTGGAGTGCACAGCCGCCAGGGTGAATCCCTCCAGCCGCTCCTTTCCCAGTATGTCAACCACGGTATGGCGCTGTATCAGCGGTATGCCGTAATATTACAGACACTGTAGGATTTTACGT
>JAJQEA010000346.1 GCA_021201905.1 Clostridia bacterium | reverse complement strand
GTGGTAAACAGAGGAGGAAAGGATGGTGTCGGGCGCCAGGTCGTTCTGGTCATAGGAATCGCCTGTGGCGTAGACCTTTGCTTCCTTTGCCGCGTTGATGGCACCTGTTCCCGACTCATTGGCACAATGTCCGATTACATCCGCACCGTTATCGATCATGGCCTGGGCGGCCTCCTTGCCAAGGGCCGTATCGGTAAAGGAACCGGTCCATGCGGTCTGTACCTGGATGTCAGGGTTGACTTCCTTTGCCCCGTCCTCAAATCCGTTCATGATCTTCACCAGGGACGCGCCCTGTATCGGTCCGATAAAGCCCACCTTGCCGCTCTCGGACATGCCGGCCGCCAGCATTCCCATGATGTATCCGCCTTCCTCACACTTTGACACGTAGGAGGCCACATTGTCGGCAGACACCTCGCCTTCCGTTACAATGAACTTTGTATCGGGATACTGCTCAGCAACGTCTACCGCCGGATCTCCGAACTCGTATCCATGGCCGATGACCACGTCATATCCGCTGGCCGCGTAATCCGCAAAGGCAGCCTCGATGTCATCCGGTGTCAGGTTCTCCGTATAGGTCACCTCACAGCCGTAATCCGCCTCCAGAAGCTTAAGACCGTCGTAGGCTGACTGGCACCAGCCCATATCATTGGCCGCGCCGGACAGGCACAGGGCCACCTTGTATGTCTTGCCGTCCGCTGTCTGTCCCTCTTTCGCCTGGCCGTCATCGGCCTGGTCCCCTTTTTCCTGGGTATCTCCGGACTGGGCGGACCCTGCCTGCTTATCTGCCGCCTCTGTCTTTGCCGCTGTCTCCTTTGCCTCCCCGCTGCATCCGGTCAGGCCAAAGCCTGCCATGGATAATGCCAGGGCTGCCGCCGCTAAACGCATTCTGTTTTTCATGATTCTTATCCTTCCTTTTCCTTAGATTTTTCATGTTTCCTCATTTGCACTGCATCATCAGTTATATGTATCTATAACACCCGGATCTGCATGGCGGTGATAAAGTTTTCATTGTCACTCTCCACAAACTGATCCAGAATATTAAAATTGATGGCCTGGGCCCCCAGCTCAAGGTCCGGCCTGGCCTCCCTCAGGCGCCGGATGGTATCCGGCACGCCCTCGTATCCTCCCAGATGGTATCCGCAGAGAAAATCGCCTCCCCAGATAATCTGGATTCTGGACTGGGGTATGGTCTTTGGTATCTCCTCATCATCCGGATACAGGTAGGCCCCAAAGTATTTCCGGTCCCCCTCGTAAAAGGCGATGGTGGAATAAAAGTAAAAAGAATTTTCCCTGTACAGCAGTTCCTCGTCGCCTATGGAAATAAACTTCCGGTCCTCAAAATGCTTTACCCCAATCTCGTCCAGGCGGATGCCATCCATCTCCTGTTCCATGAATCGGATTTTTCTCTGGATGGCCTCTTCTATGTTAAGCAGCTCCTGCCACTGCCTGCGAAGTTCCTGGGAGCGCTGCTTCATAATGTCCACAGCCCTGCTGGAATTTAAGCTGGTTCTGGATTCCTTGATTTCCTCCAGGGAATAGCCCAGACGGCGCATATAGGACACGGTTGCCAGCTCGTAAATCTGGTCAAACTCATACTTTCTGCGCCCGTTTTTCTCATTGCGCTCCCTGGGGGAAAAGATTCCCACGCTGTCATAGTAGTACAGGGTCTGTATGTTAAGCCCGAACAGCTCCGCCAATTCCCCTATCGAAAAATATTCCTTCACCTGCCAACCTTCTTTCCTTTTTCCTACCGGTATCCCCTTTAAATGCATTTCCCTTTTAATACGTTTCTCCGTTAAATAAGCTTCCCCGTTAAATAAAATCCCTGTACGCGCTGTGAGGCTCCCGGATGACCCTTGTACATACAGCCTCCCCCTCCAGGGCCAGCTTTCTCTCGTCCACGCCATTCAGGATGCCGTCTTTGTAAACAATGTTTCCGTTAATCATGGTCATCCACACCGGTCCGGTCAGTCCCACTCTGGCCAGCAGGTTCTTCGGGTCGTGCAGGGCGCCCGCCAGCTCCAGTGTCTCTGTGTCAATCATGAACAGGTCCGCTGCCTTTCCCGCTTCCAGGGACCCCAGGTCGCTTCTTCCAAGGGTCTTTGCCCCATTTATGGTGGCTACCTTTAACATGTCATAGGCGGAGGCGCATCCCCCTCTCTCCTTGGTGTGGTTTGCCGGCATCAGATAAGCCATGCGCAGGGCGTCCAGCAGATTGGAGCTGTCATTGGTGGCGGAACCGTCGCATCTCAGGCTCACAAGGATGCCCGCTTCCTGCATTTCCTTTATATTGAGAATGGGGAAGCCGCCAAGTACGGCCGGCGCCGGACAGTGGGAAACCCCTGTTCCTGTGGCTGCCAGGACCTTATACTCTTCCTTGGTCACTTCCCAGTCATGGGCGTACCACACATCCTCTCCGATAAAGCCCATCTCCTCACACTAGTCCATGGTGCGCTTGCCCCAGCGGGCTATCATGCCCTCGTTCTCTCCCTCGCCCAGGTGGGTGTGCATCCTGACCCCCTTATCCCTGGCCATGGCCACGGTCTCGGCAAAGGTGTCCCTGCGGCAGTTAATGGGCTGGCAGGGCGCCATGACGATCTGCCTCATGGAAAACGGCCTGGAATCGTGGTACAGTCCAATCAGCCTGTCGCAGTCCTTTAAGAACTCATCTGTTGTCTCCGGCATATTGTCGGGAATGGAGCTTCCCTCACTTCTTGGAAGGGTGTTGGTCCCCCTTCCGGCGTGGTAGCGGATGCCCAGACGCTCTGCGGCCTCCATCTGGCGGTCCACCGGCGACTTGCCGGTCTTTCCGGTGTAGCAGTATTGATGGTCAAAGGCGCAGGTACAGCCGTGTTTTATCAAATCCGCAAAGGATGTAAGGGTGGAGTAGTAAATCACGTCGGAATCAATGTTCTGGAATATGCGGTAAATCTTGTCAATCCAGTCCATCACCATCATGTTGGGATAGTCAATGGTTATGAGATTGCGCACAAAGGTCTGGAAAAAATGATGGTGGGTGTTAATCAGGCCGGGATACACAAACTTTCCCTCTGCCTGTATTATCTGGACCTCCTCCTGCTTCCAATCTCCACCTGACGCCGGGTCTCCTCCGTTCATCAGGTCCCTGCCGATTGCCAGTATCTTCGGCCCCTCGATCAGCATGTCCGCATCCCTGTAAACCCGGTCCTCCCCGTCACAGGACACGATTGCCCTGGCATTCTTAATAAGAATCTTTTTGTCCATTCCTTACCTCTCTTTCGGAAATATCATGCTGCAAAAAGGACCGGCTCTGCCAGCCGGTCCTTTCCCCTTGCCTCTTGAACCTATTATATATCCTATAGTTACTATAGGTTCAAGAGCAATTTTGTTTTTGTTATAAATTGCTATATTCATATTAGTAAAACTTATAAATATGCAGACCCATTACAGCCCGCTTTCAATCTTCTGCCTCTTGATTCCGTGCTTCTCGGCAAAGCCTGTAAGAATCATGGTCAGGGCCCCGTCACCGGTCACGTTGCAGGCGGTTCCGAAGCTGTCCTGGAGGGCAAAGATGGTAAGCATCAGGGCTGTTCCCGTTTCGTCAAATCCCAGTACGCCTGTAATCAGGCCCAGGGAAGCCATCACCGTGCCTCCGGGAACACCGGGCGCTCCGATGGCAAACACACCCAAAAGGGCACAGAACAAAATCATGGTGCCCAGGGACGGAATGGTTCCGTACAGGATCTTGGATATGGTCATCACAAAGAATACCTCTGTCAGAACAGAACCGCACAGATGGATGTTGGCAAAGAGCGGGATGCCGAAGTCCACCATGTCATCCCTGAGAGGCGGCTGTGATTTCTTGGCACAGCGCAGGGCAACAGCCAGTGTGGCCGCGGACGACATGGTGCCTACCGCGGTAATATAGGCAGGTCCGTAATTCTTTATGACATCCAGCGGATTCTTGCCTGAATAGGCGCCGCCGATGGCATACAGCAGGGCCAGCCAGATGTAATGGCCAATCATGACAATGATGACCACCTGGAGGAACACGGGAAGCTGTTTTGTAATCGTCCCCTCATAGGAAAGGGCGCAGAAGGTAAACGCGATAAACACCGGAAGGATGGGAATTACCACCTTGGTGACAACGGCCAGCACAATCTGCTGGAACTCCTCCAGCACCTGGGTAATCACCGCGGCCTTGGTCCATGTGGCGGCCAGGCCCAGAAGCAGTGAGAACACCAGGGCGCTCATCACAGGCATAATTTGAGGTATATCCAACTGGAACACGATGGCCGGCAAATCCTTTAACCCCTCCACCTCAGTGGCAATGGACAGGTGAGGTATCATAAGAAAACCTGCTGTCATAGAAAAAAGGGCGGCCCCGATGGATGAAACATAGGCAATTATAATGGCGACTCCCAGCATTTTGGACGCATTGTTGCCCAGCCTTGTGATGGAGGGTGCAATGAATCCGATGATGATAAGCGGCACGCAGAAAACGATGACCTGGTTCAGGATGTATTTGATTGTCACAACAACATGCATAAGGCCGCTGCCGGCCAGCTGGCCGACTATGATGCCCAGGATAACACCCAGAAGCAACCGAAACGGTAAACTGCCTGTTATTTTTTTCATACTTATTCTCCAATCATGATTTTTATGATTTCCTCGTTGGTCTCCTTCATCCCTTCTTTTCCAAGGCGACCAACGTTCTTAAGTGTGGCCTCGACACCCTTGGTGACGATGCCGTCTCCCCCGTAAAACTGCTGACCGCGTATATACATGTTGTAGCCCAGAATTCCAGCGTCCACTGCCGAGGCAATCTTGGCCGCGCAGGAAGCCTTTGCCCCGTCGCAGACAATGCCCGACACAATGGCAAGGGCGTTCACAACCGTATGTACGACTTCTTTGAAACCGCCGCCGCACAGGTAAGCAATCCCTGCTCCGGCGCCTGCTCCGGCACTGACAGCCCCGCAGTAAGCGGAAAGCCTGCCAATGGGAGTCTTCTGATGGATGGCTGTCAGGTTGGACAGTGCCAGGGCCCTGTACTTCTTATCCTCATCCACCTTAAATTCCTCCGCGTATACCAGCACGGGAACAGAGGCAGTGATACCCTGGTTGCCGCTTCCCGAATTGATGATGACCGGCAGTTCACAGCCATTCATCCTGGCGTCAGAACCTGCCGCCGCCATGGCCTTTGCCCTGGTGCGGACGTCATTTCCGGACATTTCCAGAAGGACAGAGCCGATATTGGCGCCATAATCCCCTTTTAATCCCTCCTGGGCAATGGCCCAGTTGTACTTAATCTGGCGGTCCAATACTTCCCGGATATCCTCTATATCCACGGTATTGATAAAATCCCAGATGTCTTCCATGTTGAGCAGGCTTCTGTCGGTCAGACCTTCCTCCTCCTCGCCTGCCACCTCAACCTGCTTGAGAATCTCCCCATTCTTTTCAATGAGCACGATATTGGTATGATAATTGGCGATGCGGACCTTTGCATAGGAATCCCCCTTATACAGAGTCACGATGATGTCAAAGGTAATGCCGTTATCCACATGCTCCACCCTGATTTCCGTGTTATCCAGGAATTCCTTCATCTGTCTGGTCTGGTCTGGTGTAACTTCTGCAATCACCTCCAGTTCTTTGTCCGAATCTCCCGCGACAATCCCCGCCGCCGCTGCCGCCGGAATGCCCTTGAGGTGATTCGTGTTAGGCATGATAACCGACTTCACATTCTTGATAATGCTTCCGCTGGCTCCCACCACCACGCGGTCCGGCAGCTCCCCCAGCACCTTCCTGGCTGTGGCCGCCGCATAGGCAAGGGCAATGGGCTCTGTACATCCCATGGCCGGAAGCAGCTCCTCCTTCAGAATTTGAACATACGCTCCGTACTTAACATTTGTTTTCTCCATGATGATTGTGATTCCTTTCTCATTTTAATTGATTATCCGGAAAATTACTACACATTTTGGATTGATTTCTGATTAATATTAATGTACCATAAAAGCATATGGTTGTAAAATTTAATGTTTTTATGATATCGTTTAAATATTTTTATAGAAAATGAGCAAAGGAATCACATCATATGGAGCTACGGGAGATTGCCGCCTTTATCCAGGTGGCGCAGTTAAAGAGCTTTTCCAAGGCAGCCAAACAGCTGGGTTATTCCCAGGCGGCTGTCACCATCCAAATCAAGCAGCTGGAGCAGGAGCTGAACGTCCATCTCTTTGACCGCATCGGCAAGCAGACTACCCTGACCCACCAGGGAGCCCTGTTTTATGAACACGCGGTTTCGGTCATGAAGGAGCTGGAACACGCCAGGGACGCAGTCACCCATGTGTCGGAGCTTACGGGAAGCCTGTGCCTGGGAACCATTGAGTCCATTTGCGCCACCATATTCCCGGAGCTTCTCAGGGAATACCACCGGCTCTACCCCAAGGTCAACATAAGGATCATCACCGACTCCCCTGAGACACTGTTGGAGATGATGAACAGCAATGCCATTGATATAGTGTATTTCCTGGATAAGCGTATGTATGACAGCAAATGGATCAAAGTCCTGGAGGAACCGGAGGACATTGTGTTCGTCACCTCCTGGGGCCATCCCCTTGTGGGGAGGGACAGCCTGGACCTGGACCAGGTCATAGGCCAGCCCTTCATCCTAACCGAGAGAAACGCCAGCTACCGTTTCATCCTGGACCAGTACCTGGCCGCCCAGGGCAGGGAAATCCACCCCTTTCTTGAGATCGGGAACACGGAATTTATCATCAGCCTGCTGAGAAAGAACCTGGGCGTTTCCTTTCTTCCGGAATTCACCATACACAGGGATATTATAAGCGGGGAGCTGGCTATATTGGATGTCAGGGATTTTTACATGAGGACCTGGCGCCAGATTGTATACCACAAGGATAAGTGGGTCACCAGGGAGATGGACGCGTTTATACGTCTGGCCAGGAGTTAAACCGCAAAAAAAGCAGCCCGGCGCGCCAGAAGTTGATTCTGGGGGAGCATGTTCTCCCTGCCGCACACGGGCTGCTTTCCTGCTTTTCTATTGTCCGTTAATGTAATTTACCAGGCCGCCTGCCGATATGATTTTCTGCATGAAGGGCGGGAAGGACTGGCCCTGATAGGTCTCTCCCTTTGTCTTGTTGGTGATGATTCCGCTGTCGAAATCAACCTCCACCTCATCCCCGGCTTCAATGGACCTGGCCGCATCCATGCACTCAATAATGGGAAGGCCGATGTTGATGGAATTCCGGTAGAAGATACGGGCAAACGTCTCCGCGATCACACAGCTCACGCCCGCGCACTTGATGGCCAGAGGCGCGTGTTCCCTGGAAGAACCGCAGCCGAAATTCTTGTTGGCCACAATGATGTCCCCCTTCCGGACCTTGTTCACAAACTCCTTGTCAATATCCTCCATACAGTGCTTTGCCAGCTCGTCGCCCTGGGTGGCGTTTAAATATCTGGCCGGGATGATGACATCCGTATCCACATTGTCACCGTATTTAAAAACGTGTCCGCATGCTTTCATGTTCAGTCTCCTTTTCCTTTCACAATGGTATTTCCTTTATTCCCTTAATCCAGCTGGCACGGGCAGATTATTTTTCCCGCCACGGCACTTACGGCAGCCACGGCCGGGCTGGCCAGATATACCTCTGAATCCACGTGTCCCATACGTCCCACAAAGTTGCGGTTTGTTGTGGAGATGCACCTCTCCCCGGCTGCAAGGATACCCATGTAGCCGCCCAGACACGGACCGCAGGTAGGGGTGCTCACCACGGCTCCCGCCTCAATGAAAATCTCCAGAAGCCCCTCTCTCATTGCCTGAAGATAGATGGACTGGGTAGCCGGTATCACGATGCAGCGCACACCCTTGGCAATCTTCCTGCCCTTTAACACTTCCGCCGCGATTCTCATATCCTCTATCCGTCCGTTGGTGCAGGAACCGATAACCGCCTGGTCCACCTTCACATCCCCTGCCTGGTCAATGGTCCTGGTATTGGAAGGAAGATGGGGGAAGGATACGGTGGGCTTTAACTGGGACAAATCAATCACATATGTCTCATCATACTCCGCGTCCTCATCCGCCTCATATACGGTAAATTCACGCTTTGAATGCTCCTTCATATATTCCACGGCCAGTTCATCCACCGGGAATATTCCGTTCTTTCCCCCTGCCTCGATTGCCATGTTGCAGATGGTAAAGCGGTCGTCCATGGAAAGGTTTTTGATTCCCTCACCCACAAATTCCATGGACCTGTACAGGGCTCCGTCCACACCAATCATGCCGATAATATGTAAAATGACATCCTTGCCGCTGACCCACTTGGAGGGCTTTCCCACCAGCTCGAATTTAATGGCGGAGGGCACCTTAAACCATGCCTTGCCGGTCACCATGCCGGCTGCCATGTCCGTACTTCCCACGCCTGTGGAAAATGCTCCCAGCGCTCCGTATGTACATGTGTGGGAGTCCGCGCCTATGACCGCGTCGCCGGCCACCACCAGTCCCTTTTCAGGAAGAAGGGCATGCTCGATTCCCATATCCCCCACGTCAAAATAGTTGGTTATCTCATGGCGGCAGGCGAACTCCCTGCAGCACTTGCAGTTCTCAGCCGACTTTATATCCTTGTTGGGGATAAAATGGTCCATAACCAGGGCAATCTTGTCCTTATCAAACACGGTCTTCCTGTCCATCTTCTTCATCTCATTGATGGCAACCGGAGAAGTGATGTCATTTCCCAGCACTAAATCCAAATCCGCCTCTATGAGCTGTCCCGCCTTCATTTCCTCAAGTCCTGCGTGGGCAGCCAGGATTTTCTGGCTCATGGTCATTCCCATAACTTTTTTCCTCCTTCAATATCCTTCTCTTTCATAATTCCTTGAAATTCTATCATCTGTGCTTTACATTTTAGCATATGTATTGTTATAATAAAAATACATAATATGAATGGGATATATGAAAAAATGTTATATAGCAGGAGGGGATTCCATGGAACAGAACCTGTCCCAATACAAGATATTTTATGAAGTGGCCAAAGCCGGCAACATATCCAAGGCTGCAAAGGAGCTTTACATCAGCCAGCCCGCCATCAGCAAGGCCATCAGCAAGCTGGAGGACAGCCTTGGCCTGTCCCTGTTTACCCGGAGCTCCCGGGGAGTACAGCTCACCTCTGAGGGGGAGATTCTGTTTGAACATACCAGGGAGGCCTTTGACGCCCTGGACCGGGGCGAACAGGAGCTGAAGCGGATTCAGGAATTCGACATCGGCCACCTGCAGATTGGGGTGAGCAACACTCTGTGCAAATATATTCTGCTTCCCTACCTGAAAACCTTCATCGACCAGTATCCTCACATGAAGGTCACCATAGAGAGCCAGGCCACGGCCCAGACCCTGGTCCGGCTGGAGCAGCAGAAGATCGACCTGGGCCTGGTTGCCGAGCCCTCGGTCCGCCGTGACCTGGCCTTTATCCCGGTCATGGATATCCAGGACACCTTTGTCACCACCCCCAATTATCTGGAGAACCTGTACCTGAGAGAGGGACAGGACACCAGCCTGTTTGAGACAGGTAACATCATGCTTCTCGACACCAGCAACATGACCCGCCACCATGTGGACGAATACATGGCGGAAAACAACATCTGCCCCCACCAGATTCTGGAGGTCGCCACCATGGACCTGCTGATTGAATTTGCCAAGATCGGCCTGGGCATTGCCTGTGTCATCAAGGAATTGGTGCAGAAGGAGCTGGACAGCGGCCTGCTGGTAGAGATTCCCCTGGATATCCCCATCCACCGCAGGACCATCGGCTTCGCCTATCACCCTGCCAACCAGGCCATGGCCCTGAAAACCTTCCTGGAATTTTTGTACTGATACTCCACTGATACTCCGGACATACATATTCTCCATATAAAACAGGCGGATTCCCCGGTTTCCTTCCGGGGCCTCCGCCTGTTCTTCCTTGTATCCATCCATCTTCCCGGATACAATCTATGTAGGTTCACCGTGAATCAATCGCTGTGAGCGAATCATTGTGAATCAACTAGTTGTTAATCAGCTTGTCCGTATCATTCCAGCTGTAAAGCTTTCTCAGCTCTGCTCCCACCTTCTCAAGGGGCTGCTCTGCCTCGTTCTTCCTCATGGCATTGAAATGCGGGCAGCCAACCTGGTTCTCAAGAAGCCACTCTTTTGCAAAGGAACCGTCCTGGATATCGGACAGAATCTTCTTCATGGCCTTCTTTGTCTCGTCGGTTACAATCTTTGGTCCGGTGATATAATCGCCGTACTCAGCTGTATTGGAAATGGAATAACGCATGCCTGCAAAACCGCTCTCATAAATCAGGTCCACAATCAGCTTCATCTCATGCACGCACTCAAAGTATGCGTTCTCGGGAGCATAGCCAGCCTCAACCAGAGTCTCAAATCCGGCCTTCATCAATGCGCATACGCCGCCGCAGAGCACTGCTTGCTCACCAAACAGGTCGGTCTCGGTCTCCACTCTGAAGGTGGTCTCCAGGATACCTGCCCTTGCGCCGCCGATTCCCTGTCCGTAAGCCAGAGCCATATCCATGGCCTTGCCTGTGGCATCCTGGTAAACAGCTACCAGACATGGGGTTCCTCTGCCCCTCTGATACTCGCTTCTCACGGTATGGCCAGGCGCCTTGGGAGCGATCATGGTAACGTCCACATCCTTAGGCGGAACAATCTGTCCGAAGTGGATGGCGAAACCATGGGCAAACATCAGCATCATACCCGGACGCAGGTTGGGAGCGATGGATTCCTTATACATGGTGGCCTGCTTCTCATCGTTGATCAGAATCATGATGACATCTGCTTTTTTGGATGCCTCGGCTGCTGTATATACCTCAAATCCCTGCTCCTCAGCCTTCTTCCAGGAACGGCTGCCCTCATACAGGCCTACAATTACGTTGCATCCTGACTCCTTTAAGTTTAAAGCATGTGCATGTCCCTGGCTGCCGTAACCGATCACAGCAATGGTCTTGCCCTCCAGTAATGACAAATTACAATCTTCCTGATAATAAATCTTTGGCATTGCTTTTTTCCTCCTTCAATTCCTTTGAACTTAAATCTTAAATGATATATGTTTAAGGCAACAAAACCGACGACTCTCTGTCCGCCTTTGGCCGCCCCTTAAGCCTCTTGTTACGGAAGCATCCTGATATCCTCCGCGCCTCGTTCCAGTCCCGTGAGACCGGTTCTGGCCAGCTCCAGGATTTCATAATCCTCCAACAGGTTGATAAGCGCATCCAGCTTGGACTGGTCTCCTGTGAGCATGACGGTCAGCGAATCCTTTCCCACATCCACAATGGTGGCGCGGAAGATACTGGATATGGCGCTGACGGACTGGCGGTCGCTGGCATTGGCGCGCACCTTCACCATCATCAGTTCCCTGTATATGGAACGGTCCGGCTGCAGCTCCTTGATATCCCTTACATCCTCCAGCTTATTGAGCTGGTTCTTAATCTGTTCCAGGACGGTCTGGTCTCCCAGGGAAACCACGGTCATCCTGGAGTACCGCGGGTCAGCGGTGACACCTACAGTCAGACTCTCAATATTGTATCCGCGGCGGCTGAACAGCCCTGCTACACGGGCCAGCACACCTGCGGTATTGTCCACAAGCAGCGATAACACGATTCTGTCGTCCATCTAATCCCACCCTCTCATTTGATGGCAAGTGCAAAAGCAGTTGCCTTCTTAATAGTAATTTCAATCATAGCAACCATTGTTCTATTTGTCAATTGCATAATAGGAATGGTTATTATGAGTTCAAGTTATAGCGACAGGAGCAAATCCCTTAATTCCTTCACTGTCCCTGCAATCCAGGCAGGTCTGCACCCATCCATCTCCCGGCGGTCGCCATATTCGTAGAGCACGCCCACGCATTCCATGGCGCACTCCCTGGCCCCCAGGACATCGTGCTCCCTGTCCCCTACCATCACACAGCGTCCGATTGTCTCATGGTCCGGCTCCAGGCCGCACTGCTCCAGCACATAACGGATTACATCCCCCTTGCGCACCCGCGTTTCCCCCATATCGGCTCCGCCGATGAAATCGAAATAGTCCGCCATGTCAAAGTGCTCCAGTATCTTCCTGGCAAACTCCTCCGGCTTGGAGGTGGCCACAAGCAGCACCCTTCCCGCCTCCTTCAGGGCTTCCAGCATTTCCTTAATACCGGGATACTCCTTGTTCTGAACCCAGCCGCTGACGCTGAAATACTCCCGGTACGCCTACACTGCCTCCCATGCCTGATCATCGGAAAAGCCGTAATACTCCTTAAAGCTGTCCCTCAGAGGCGGCCCTATAAAGGGCGTCAGTCTGTCCAAATCATCTGTCTGTATCCCGAAATGGGCCAGCGCGTGCTGTACCGATTTCGTGATTCCCTCCTTAGGGTCTGTCAGGGTTCCATCCAAATCAAATAAAATATAATCCTTACGGTTCATGGTCACTTCTCCTTTTATATGCGGCTGCCTGCTATATCTTCCCATCCTTAAACGCCTTCATCATCTCATGCCCCACACTGATAGGACCGTATTCCACGATTTCATCCCGCGTAAACCAGCCGGCCTCGCACAGCTCCTCTTCCTCCAGGCATATGGTGTCATCCCCGTCAAGCTCCGCCGTAAATCCCACCATCTCCGTATCGGAAAATGCCCAGGGCTGGCTTTTGTAGTAGCGGATATTCTTCACCCTGAGGCCCACTTCCTCCATGACCTCCCTGCGCACGCAGTCCTCAAAGGCCTCTCCGATTTCCACGAATCCGGCAATCAGCGCATAGTTGCGGTAAGCGCCTCTGGCATAGCGGGACATGAGCAGCTTGTCCCCGTTGGTAATGGCCACGATGACAGCCGGACTGATCTTGGGGTATTCCGTCTGCCCGCAGGAAGGGCAGACAAGGGCCCGCTCCCTGGCGCTGGGTTCTGTCTTTGTGCCGCAGCAGCCGCAAAACCGCCGGCTCTGCATCCACCGGTAGAGCTGGCTGCCCGTTATCCCCGCAAACGCCTGGTGAAGGGGTTCAAAATTCCGGAACACCGTCAGGGGCTCCATGTAAAAACCCCCGAATTCCGGCACCGCCATGTCCGTCACACAGTAATAGGCCCTGTCATCAATGGAAAAAAGGTACTGTGCCTGTTCCGAAAAATCCCCTTCCTCCCTCAGTTCCCCGAAGGTGGGGATCTCACTGCCCTTTTCACCTCTGACAAGCATTAGCTTATTATATTCGTAGTGAAGCAGATAATCCCTGTCTTCCGGTTTCTTCTTTCTGAATACAGGGTCATATGTATGCGGCGCAATATCCTGAATCATGCATTTAGCCTCCGTCCTTTGCGGTCTGTCAATATTTAGTGTCTATTGTATCACAGGAACGGTTCATTGTAAAACCTTCCTTTTAAATCAGTGAAGCGGGAACACCCATCAAAAAAGGACGCCCCTGTATCCGGAACGCCCTTTTCACCTCTCAGTCATGAATCACAACATTCAATTTTTTATGAATCCCCAGGCTGAGAATTCCCAGTATGGACTTTCCGTCCACCATGCAGCTGCCGCAGCACACGTCAATATCCTCCGGCTGCTTCTCGCTCTGCTGGACAAACCATTTTACATCCTCCACCGAATCAAACATGACTTCCTTTGTGGTCATATGGGCACCTCCTGTCATTTTATACAGAAAGTCTTCCCATATCAGAACGGCTTATACACGCCGAACCGTTTTTTAAGGGGCTTAAGCTTCCAGCGCCTGAGACTGCTGAAAAAGTAATAATAAATCACAAAGGCAACCGTGGTCAGGCTCCAGGTCAGAGGATAGCAGAAGGCTGCGCCGATGATGGTGTGGTAATGGGGCAGCACGAACATAATCCACAGCACCCTGACCGCGCACACGCCGATGCCCGTGATAATGAGGGGCATCCACGCGTCTCCCACTCCTCTGAGGGTACCGGAAAGTATCTCAATGGCAATGTAGGTGATAAAGGTGGGGACCATGAAATGCAGCAAATCCATGCTGATGGCCTGGACCTGCTGGTCCGTGGTGAACAGCTCCACCAGCAGATGGCCGCCGTTATACAGGACCACTCCCACGGACGCTGTCAGCACCACGCCGATCACCATGCAGGCACTAGCGCCCTTGCGCACACGGTCCATACGGCCGGCCCCGAAATTCTGCCCCACAAAGGTGGTGGCGGATATGCCCAGGGCGTTAATCATCATCCAGTACAGGCCGTCCACCTTGCCGTAGGTGGCCCATGCAGTCACATTGTCTGTTCCCAGGGTATTGACACCGGCCTGGATGATGACATTGGATATATTGTACATGACGGACTGCATACCGGCAGGTATGCCGATGCGCACAATCCTCTGGAGCATCCTCCGGTCAATGCGCACCTTCTTCCATTCCAGCTTATACATATCGTCGGTTTTCATAAGCGCGCGGACCACCAAAACTGCGCTTAAAAGCTGGGATGATAT
>JAJQEA010000389.1 GCA_021201905.1 Clostridia bacterium | reverse complement strand
ATCCTGCCCTCCTCACGACGATACATGGGAACAGGATGTGAGGGCAGAGGCATTTTCCGTTATGGTCAAAGCCCTGAAATCGGGGGATTCCAGAGGAGTGTGCAGTCAGCTGGATACGTTCATGAGGGAGTTTGAGGAGAAAAATAAGACATGCATGGCCATTGAAAATTTCATGATGGAATTTCTGGAAAGAGGAAAAGGAAGCAGTCATTCTGTGCGTGCCAGCGTGTGGAATGCTGTTTACGAGACATTTTCTTATGAGGAGCTTAAGGAACGGGTATTCCAGTTGGTGGAAAGTCTGAATGAACAGGGCGAAGATATGGCGGAGGATGGAAACGGCGAGGAAGCCATGCCTCAGATGGTGGTCATGATCGAGCAGTATCTCATGGATAATTACCAGAGGAATATTAAAGCCGGGGAGTTATCCATGGAATTTGGTTTTGTATCAGAATACATAAGCCGTATTTTTAAGAAATATGTGGGTCTTTCTCCGTCCAGGTACCTTACAAAGATAAGGATGGAGAAGGCCTGCCAATTGATTAAGAATCATCCGGATATCCAGGTTAAGGAAGTGGCGGACCAGGTGGGATATAAGGATATCCATTATTTTTCAAAGGTGTTCAGGAAGGAAATGGGAGTGTGGCCCAGTGAGTATAAATAGCTAAAATAGTGATATGATATAATGAAAATATGTGCAAAAAACATATGATACATGATGTGAAGTGGCAGGGAGGGGAGAAAAAGGAACAAAAAGATTCAGAAAGATATATAAAAGTTCAAAAAAGTGCAACAATAGTTCTTGATTTTACATTTACGAAACACAGTGCATGCCTTATGCTTTATGTAAGGAGTTTGCACTGTGTTTTTTATTCTGGATTGGGAGGTGGGATTGGGTGGATGAGTATATATTGGAACTCAGGAATATCACGAAGCGTTTTCCCGGCGTAGTTGCTTTAAATGGCGTTCAGTTCCAGCTGAAGCAGGGTGAGATACATGCCCTGATGGGTGAAAATGGCGCAGGAAAATCCACACTGATTAAGGTTATTACCGGAGTCCATGAGCCGGAAGAGGGGGACATCCTGATGAATGGCAGGAAGGTGGTATTTAAAAATACCAATGATTCCGCAGCCAACAGTATCGCGGCCATTTATCAGCACAGCACGGTCTATCCGTATCTGAGTGTTACAGAAAATATATTTATTGGTCATGAGTCGCTGACAAAGGCAGGGTCTATTAAATGGAATGAGATGCATGCCAGGGCAAAGGAGCTTCTGCTCAGTCTGGGATGCGACATCAATCCCAGGACAAGAATGGTGAATCTAAGCGTGGCGGAGCAGCAGATTGTAGAGATTTCAAAAGCAGTTTCCTCCAAGGTCAGGATCGTCATCATGGATGAGCCAACGGCTGCCCTGTCCAAGCGGGAGTGCGAGGAACTGTACCGCATTACGGAAAAGCTAAAGGCCGAGGGAACTTCCATCATATTTATTTCTCACAGAATGGAGGATATGTATAGGCTGGCGGACCGGGTCACTGTATTCAGGGATGCCAGATATATAGGTACATGGGATGTGGATAAGATTTCCAAGGATGAGCTGATATCAGCCATGGTCGGACGTGAGGTTACCCAGTTGTATCCGAAACAGGCGGTTCCCATTGGCGGGACGGCCCTTGAAGTAAAAGGACTTACAAAGAAAGGATATTTTAAGGACATCAGCTTTGATGTGAAGAAAGGCGAGATATTCGGACTTACAGGTCTGGTGGGGGCGGGACGTTCCGAGGTATGCCAGGGGATATGTGGTCTGTTAAAGCCGGATTCAGGAAAATTATACGTAGGCGGGGAGGAATGCATCTTTAACCATCCGTCCCAGGCATTAAAGAAGGGAGTGGGCTATCTGCCGGAGGACAGGCAGCAGCAGGGACTGATTCTTTCCTGGGAGCTGTACAGGAATATGACGCTCTCTACACTGGATAAATACAATCGTTTGATTGGTATTGATACGGGAAGGGAGAGGCAGACGGGAAAGGAGCTCTGTGAGAAGCTTCAGATTAAGGCCAAGAGTATATTTTCCAGAGCGGATTCGCTGTCAGGAGGCAATCAGCAGAAGGTGGTATTTGCAAAGCTTCTGAACTCCGATGTGAACATCCTGTTGCTGGACGAGCCCACAAAGGGAGTGGATGTAGGCGCAAAGGCCCAGATATACTCAATTATGTCCGACCTGGCTGCCCAGGGGTACGCCATTATTTTGGTCTCTTCCGAGATGCCTGAGGTCATGTCTATGGCAGACAGGATTGGTGTCATGCATGAAGGACGTCTGGCGGCAATTTTTGATGCCTCCCATGTGACTCAGGAGGAGATACTGGCGGCAGCCATGACCGCCAAAGATGAAGATTTGAAAGAGGGAGCGTGAGATGGATGAAAAGCATTTCAAAAGACTTTGATTTAAAACGCTTTGTGTCTCACAATATAAGGGAACTTACGCTTTTCGCAATCCTTATTGTCATTGCAATCCTGGTACAGGTTCGGACAGGAGGACGTTTTTTGTCCGCCTCCAACTTAAATGACCTGCTGCGGGAGACTGCCATCCTGATGATGGTATCGGTTGGTATGATGATGGTCATACTGACAGGATGCATTGATTTGTCTCTGGGCTCCACCATGGGTTTGGCGGGGATGATATGTGCCCTGACCTTAAGGGACCACAGGGAGACGCCTATTATAGTAATCGTGCTGATTGCATTGGGAATTGGTCTTTTGGCGGGGCTGCTGAATGGTTTTATAGTGGCTAAACTGAGAATCTTTCCACTGATAGGTACTCTGGGGGGTATGTGACATGCTGAGGGGTCTGGTGTATGTGTTCAGCAAGGGCGCATGGGTAGGCCAGGGAGATATGACCCAGGAATTCATGAGCATATCCACGGGCAAGGTTTTGGGAATCAACAATCTGGTATTCATAGCAATCATCATAACAATTATGGGATACATATTCCTGCAGTATTTCAGAAACGGAAGATATATGTATGCAGTCGGAAACAATGAGCTTTCTGCCAAGATAAGCGGCATTAATCCGGTAAAGACCAAATTCCTGGCTTGTGTGATTAATGGTATGATAGCGGGCCTGGCAGGAATGCTGTGGATATGTAAGTTCGGCAACGCGCAGGGGGAGTCCTGCAGCAGCTATGAATTAAACGTAATTGCATCCGTGGTATTGGGAGGAGTATTTATCACAGGAGGTTCCGGAAAAGTGGGCGGCGTGGTATTGGGAGTGCTGCTTTTTGGAACACTGAATAATATTCTGCCGTTGATACAGGTTTCTTCATTTTGGCAGATGGGTATCAAAGGTTTTGTCATCATTGCATCTGTTGTAATCAACTCTATTACGCAGCAGCATATGGACAAGAAGGCATTGCAGGGGAGGGATTAATTATGGAAGGAACAGCAAAGATAAAATCCCATTCCTTAAAATCCGTTTTATTCCAATGGGAAACAATGATATTTGTAATATTCATTATCATAAATATAATCAACATCAACCTGTCCAGTAATTATCTGAACTTTAACAATATGATGAACAATATGGTGGTGTTCATGGATAAGGCCCTTATGGTGTTTACCACCATGATGGTACTTCTCCTGGGAGAGATAGATATCTCCATAGCATCCATCATGTGTCTTTCGGGATGCTGCACAGGCGTTGCCTTCGAGGCGGGGCTGCCCATTGTTCCGGCTATGATGGTGGGACTGCTGGTGGGGGCTGCCTGCGGCTTCTTTAACGGGATTTTGCTGGTGGCATTTCCTGATTTGAATTCCACCATTGTTACGCTGGGTAATCAAATCCTGTTTCGTGGAATTGCCTATATGATTCTGGAGGATAAACCCATTACATCCATTTCTTCCAAGATGTCGTTTCTGGCATGGAGCAAGGTGGCAGGGGTTCCGTTGATTCTGATTGTATTTCTGGTTGAAACATTGATATTTGCATTTGTAATTCACCGGACAAAATTCGGCCGCTCCCTGTATGCCATTGGAAGCAATGCCAAGGCCAGCCGGTTTTCCGGTATCAAGACCAACCAGATTAAGGTACTGGTGTTTACACTCAGCGGATTGTGCGCCGGTTTTGCAGGGCTTTTCCTTATCTCCAAGCTGGGAAGCGCAAGAGCCAGCATCGCAAAGGGATACGAGATGGAAGTTATAGCAATGGCAATTCTGGGCGGGGTCAGCACCGCAGGAGGAAAGGACAAGGTTCTGGGCGCTGTTCTGGGAGTATTTTCAATCGGATTCCTGCGCTACGGCCTTGGAATTGTAAATGTTTCATCGCAGATTCTCATGATTATTATTGGTGCGCTGCTGGTAGTGGCAGTGGCCATTCCAAATTTGAAGGAAGTGATTTCTGAATCTGCCTCAGGCAGGTGGATTAGACTACGTGTCATACATAACAAACAAAAATAATGAAGGAGGAAAAATATTATGAAGAAACGCACATTATCACTTATGCTGGCGGCGGCTATGGTACTGGGGAGCCTGACCGGCTGCGGCACCGGGCAGAAGGAAGAGAGCAAAGAAACAGTGGCTGTTACGGAGGCGGCCAAGGCCGGAGAGGATGCGGCCACAACAGCGGCACAGGATGCCGGGACACAGGCAGAAGACGGGGAGAAAAAGGTGTATGCATTTGTATCCAAGACAGCAGCAGACCCAATATTCCTTCTGATGTTTGACGGATATAAGGCAGCCTGTGACAAGCTTGGAGTAGAAGCCGTATACCGTGGGGCTGACCAGCCCACAGCGGAAAAAGAGATTGAAATCATTACCCAGCTTATTGCTCAGAACGTAGATGCCATTACAGTGATTGGCGCTGACTTTAATGCACTGCAGCCTATTCTTCAACAGGCAATGTCTCAGGGAATTGCAGTGAATTCTGTGGACACCGCAGTGAACCCTGAAAGCCGTCAGGTACATGTGGAGCAGTGCAGCATCGACGAGGTGGGAAGGGCCCAGATGCAGTCTGCCCTGGCAATCTGCGGAGGACCGGGAAGCTCGGGAAAGATTGGCATACTCTCGGCAAACCCTGAATCCCAGCTTCATGCCGACTGGTGCAAGGCTATGCTTTTGGAGGTTGAGGAACATCCTGAGGACTATAAGAACATCGAAGTGCTGGATATCGCCTATGGCGATGACCTTCCGGATAAATCCACAAGCGAAGCCCAGGCCATGCTTCAGAACAATCCGGACCTCAAGGCCATCATCTCTCCTACCACGGTAGGCATTCTGGCAGCAGCCAAGGTGATTCAGGACCAGGGTTCTGAATGCAAGGTGACAGGTGTGGGCCTTCCCTCTGAGATGGCGCCGTATATTGAAAATGGAATCTGCTACGATGCCTATCTGTGGAATCCTCTGGACCAGGGAGCATTAGGAGCATACTCTGCCCATGCACTGGTAACAGGAGCTGCAACAGGCAAGGTTGGGGATATTGTGGATGCCGGCGACTTGGGAAAATTCACTATCGAAGAATACTATGATGGAGGTACTCAGGTACTTTTAGGAGAGCTGCTGCAGTTTGACAAGGATAATATAGCCCAGTGGAAGGATAAATTTTAACAGGCCCCTGTATTTATATCAGAGAGGAGACTGCCCGCAAAAACGGGTGGTCTCCCTTTTTGCTGTCCGGTTTTCGCAGCTTCTATATATGGAGATATATGGAAGCACCAATTCCAGCTGTTTCTGTTTATGGAAATTTAATTCTTCCTTCCTTGACAATCCATGGCATATGTGTTTATAATTGGGTTCGTGACATATTGTCACACATGACATTATGTCACCCATAGGAATATGATTGTACCATACAAAAGAGGGCTAGGAGGCTGGATTCATGCCTACACAACGATTTTTGAAACTAAAGGAAGAGAAGAAGCAGGCAATCCTTGAGGCAGCGGTCCACGAATTCTCAAGGGTTCCTTATTCATCAGCATCCATCAACCAGATTATCAAGGAGGCGGACATATCCAGGGGAAGCTTTTATACATATTTTGAAGATAAGGACGACCTGATGCGGTATATGCTCAGAGGCTTCAGGGATAACTGCCAGGAGAGAATCTTCAGGACCCTGAAGGAACAGGGAGGGAATCCCTTTGGAACCGCCCTTAAGCTTCTGGAGGCAGTGGTGGATGAGGACCAGGACGGTCTGGGCTATAAGATGTACAGGAACATGCTGTCGGATTTGAGCATGGTGGACCAGAACCACTTATTTGGAATCAAGGGCTTTTTGCTTCAGGATGAGTCCTATCGTGGGTTCGTTCAGAAACTGTATGAAGGGATTGACAGGGAACGTTATCCCATTGACGAAGAGACACTGGCATACCTGGTGGAGATGGCCATGCTCATTGTCGTCAAAGCCGTGACGCTGTATTATAAGAATGTGGTGGACCGGGAAAAACTTCTGGAAGTGTCAAAGAAGGAAATGCTCATATTGGAATACGGTGTCTGCCGGAGCATCGGGAACTGACGTGAAAGGGAAACACAGAAAAGAGGAGATAAGATATGAAAACTTTAAGGAACAGGAAATATGGATACAGGGCAGCGGCTGTTCTGTCAGCCATCACCATGGCCGGAACCATGCCTATGACATCATTTGCAAGGAATGCAAGCAAGCCGGATGATGCCCATGTAATCGCAGAGCCGCCTGCGCCGGACATCAACAAGGATTTAAGCCCTGAATTCGCATACAGCGAGGACAAATGGGCATCCCTCAGGGATAATGTGCTGGAATTCGGGGAGTTAAAGGATTTAGTGCATGAGTACAACCCGACGGTCCGCAGCAACCGGTCTACCTATAAGGATCAGAAGGGCAAAAACCTGAATGCGGCCTACGACGATTATATGGATGATATTGATCTCATCTGGAATAACGCAGACAGTGACGACGACGTGGCATGGGCCTCCGCCAGGTTCCAGGTAGGCGTACTCCAGCAGCAGGCTGACGATAACTATCAGGATGCCGATATGGAAAAGATCCAGTATGACCAGACAGAGGCAGGACTGGTGTATCAGGCCCAGCAGCTCATGGTGACCTATGAGCAGTCGCGGTATAACATGGAAAATCTTCAGAGTGCCAGGAATCTGCTCCAGGCCCAGTACGATGCAACCGTGGCCCGTCAGGCTGCTGGCATGGCAACCCAGGCAGATGTGCTGAGCGCATTAAAGAGCGTTCAGGATCAGGATACAGCCATCCTGTCTGCGCAGAAGTCGGCTGACAATGTCCACAGGAGCCTTTGCCTGATGCTGGGATGGGCAGTGGACGGCCAGCCAGAAATCCGGGATGTGCCGGATCCGGATTTGAACCGGATTGCTTCCATGAATCCGGACGCTGATATGGAAAATGCAATTGCAAACAATTACGATGTAAAATATTTTGAGAAGAAGGCCGGCAACCTGACCAGCCAGTACCTGATTGAGTCCAATCAGGCCCAGCTTCAGGATGCCAGGGATAAGGCGGCCAAATCCCTCAGGACCCAGTACAATACAGTGCTCACCAACCGGGATTCCCTGAACGCGGCTGTGATGGCCCTGGATGTCGCCTCTGTTAACCTGAATACGGCTGCGGCCAAGAGGGCGGTAGGCGAGATGACAGAGCTGGAATACCAGAGCGCGCTTAACAGCTATGTGTCCGCCAAGAACAGTGTGGAGACAGATAAGCTTCAGCTTCTGCTGGCCATGGAAGCCTATGATTGGAATGTAAAAGGTCTCACAACCTCCAATTAGGCCGGTTGAAGAAAGGTAAGGAGGTTGAACAGATGAATAGGAACAGACGAAAAGGCTTTATGGCCTTGTCACTGGCAGCCGTGATGGCGGTGGGCAGCACAGCCGTGGCACTGGCCGACGAGCCGGGGGTGGTACCGGGAGAGGCGTACACGGAGGCCATGGCCCGTCTCCAGGACAGCCACATGGAGTACGATGAATTGACAGACCTTATAAAGAATTACTATGCCCCCATAAAAAGCGCATACGCCACGATTGATACCATGCAGGAGGACCAGGGGAGCATAGCAACGGCCATGCGCGTGGTGGCGGATGATTATATGTCCCAGGCGGACCAGCTGGCAGATGCCCTGGGCAGCGGTAATCCCGCTGTCATGCAGGTGGTGGGGGGAGCCAGGACACTGCGTTCCAACGCAGGCTCCATGGACCGCTCCATTGAGCGCAGCAAGTCCAGCCGGAGTGTGGACCGCCAGGTGAACATGATTGTGTCCGGCGCGGAGACCCTGATGAACCAGTACGAGTATTACCTGGCTCAGAGAACCGTGGCAGCCAAGGCATTGGAGATAGCTCAGACAGCCCAGGCCATACAGCAGACCATGCAGGCCCAGGGACTTGCTGTGGACGCAGACGTGCTTTCGGCGGCAGCCCAGCTGTCCTCGGCAAAATCCCAACTGGAGAGTATAGATGCGGGAATTGACCAGATATATAAATCTCTTTGCTACTACACCGGGTGGGATAAAGGCGCGGATACCGTCATTGGCCCGGTTCCGGCAGCCGATCCGTCGGTTATCGGTACCCTGAATCTGGCGGCTGACAAGGAGACTGCGGTGAACAATAACTACAACCTCATCAGCATGCGCAGCGGTTCAGGGGCAGGAATGAGTGATTTCCAGATCCGCACCACCAAAGGAATGACACAGAAGGCCAACAAGATGCGTACCGTGGATTATTCAGAGGACCAGCTCCGTTCTGATATGCAGACATTGTACGACACCGTACTGGAGAAAAAGGCGGCCTATGATTCGGCTTCCACTGCTTACCAGAGCGCCCAGCTCACATGGAATGCAGCGCAGATTCAGAGGCAGAACGGCACGCTGAGCCAGATTCAGTTCATGCAGCAGGAGCTGGCCTATCTCCAGGCACAGTCCGGGTTTAAGTGTGCAGATCTGAATCTCCAACAGGCACTGCGCAATTATCAGTGGGCTGTAAAAGGCGTCAGCGTAAGCGCCGGTTAAATGTAAATTACAGGAAAAACCCTATTTTTACCAGTTTTGTAACATTTGCAATAAAATGGCGGTAGAAATAGGGTTTTTCTCTGACTTTTAGTTTAAAATTTACAAAAACTATATAAAATTAATGCGTCAATCTCTTGAATTTAGAGGAAAAAAATGTTATTCTAAATACATAGGGGCATGTATAATTATTCAGAGGAGGGTGGTAACCAGTAGTCGGTTTTGTTTTGAATTGAGGTGATTCTATGTTAACGAAACAAGTTGACAGCAGGGAACGGGTCTTCAGGCCGATCCCCATTTCTTATTTGATTCAGACAGCAAATCAATTTGACTGCGATATTTTTGTCACCAGCGATAAGTATACAGCAAATGTCAAGCAGTATGACGAGGTAAAGAATCTTAGAATGACCGGTTTTCTGACTTTTTACTTTAAGGGAAGTGACGAGACAGAGGCCGAAGACAGGATTCAGAAGATTCTGTGGGAGGATAATGAAGGATAAGGAGAGTACATAATTATGTGTGTACAAAATTAAACGAGGACAGGGTGACCGGTCCTCGTTTATTATTTTCTGACCACGTTATTCATTGTTATGCGTTCCGGACTTCTCTTTGTCCAGGTAGTGCCTGGCGTCTTTGAAAAAGCTCCACACAATCATTACAATGATGAATCCAATGGGAAAGGCCGCTATGATGGATACAGTCTGTAAATTAGCCATGGAATTCTCTGCAAAAATCAGGGCTATGGGCAGCAGCATCAGCAGTATGGCCCAGAACAGCTTTACCTGCTTGTGGGGTTCCTCCTCAGCGCCCAAGGACTTGTAGGAGTATGAGCTGGCTACCATGGTCAGGGCGTCAAAGGATGTGGAATAAAAGGCAATCATGGTAATGGCCAGAAGCACCAGTCCGGCTTTTGCCAGGGGCATTGTCTCAAATATGGAGATGATGGCCTGGTACAGGTCACCGGTCCTGGCATAGACACCCATCAGGTCCAGCTTTCCGTGCATCTGCAGTCCCAGCCCGTAATTGCCCAGGATGATGAAGGATGTAAAGGTGCCTGACAGGCCGAAGAAATAGCCTCCCAGCACAGTCTGACGGATGGTTCTGCCCTTGCTGATGGTGCCGATGAAAAATGGAGTGGCAACGCACCATACCATCCAGTAGGCCCAGTAGAAGATGGTCCAGTTCTGGGGGAAGGAGGAGGTGCGCATGGCGTCGGTCCAGGTGGCCATGCCCACGAAGTTCTGCACCATGTTCCCCACCGCGGTGATGCCGGTTTCGATGATATAGCGGGTCTCACCGCCGCACAGAAGGAAATAGGCCAGCAGCCCGAAGAACAGGTACACGCAGGAGGCTGCCAGCTTGGCAATGCCCTGCATGCCGAAGTACACGGCCATGGTATACACCACGCAGATGATAACCAGGATGCCGATGGTCAGGAAATTGTTCTCGGGTATGCCCAACACACGGCTTAAGGCTATGGAGAGGAGAGGCGTTGCCAGGGAAAATGTGGTGGCGGTACCGGCCAGAAGGGCAAACACCGCTGTCAGGTCAATGAGCTTGCCCCAGAGGCCGTCCACCCGTCTGCCAAGAAGCGGTCTGCATGCCTCGGAATACTTTTGTTTGTTCCGCTTGCGCACATGGAGCATGAAGCCGAAGGATACAGCCAGGATAATGTAAAAGCTCCAGGGAATGGGCCCCCAGTGAAACAGGGGATAGGTGGATGCCCAGTCCTGCATGGCTCCCATGTCCGTGATATGGGGCTCGCCTGCGTAGAGCATCCACTCGCACAGGGAGTAAAAAAGTATGTCGGCTGCCAATCCCGCCGTAAACATCATGGAACCCCACTGGAAGGCGGAGTACTGCGGCTTATCAAGATTTCCCAGCTTTATTCTGCCGTAGCGGGAAAATGCCATGTACAGGGAGCAGATTAAGGCACCCAGTCCAAGAATCAGATAATAGCTTCCAAACTGGTCGCCCAGGAAAAAGCGTACAGACCCAAGTACCTGGGAGGAGGCGTCCGGAAATATCATAAACAGGGAACAGAGGGCCAGTATGGTCACAAATGGGATGATGGTGGTGACCCAGTCCAGCCTTTTCTTTAATGGGGTATCTATACTGCTGTTTTTATCTTGTTTCATGGCTGTATCCTCCTGGATGTTCAAAAAAATGTTAAAACGAATCATATTGAACATATTATCATCAGTTCCTGGAAAAATCAAGAGGAACTTGTAAAAACATCAATAATTTTGTAAGAAAAAAAGGACTGTTAAATTATTGTAATCTTAGCTATAATAGTAACGTTGACAAAAAGGAGGATTACCATATCATGAGAAAATTAAAGAAGTTATCATTGATATTATTAGCTTCAGCGGCCCTGCTTTGCGGTTGTACCCAGAGCAACATTGTTTCTCCCAGCAGCGGGCTGGTTCAGGGGGACGGACAGCCAGATCTGGAGGTAGATAAAAATATTAACATCGACTGGCAGGAGGTAAGGGAAGACCTCAGGGATCAGTTCCTGGAACCTTATGGGGAGTTCGCTGATTACGTGATGGATCTGGATGCCAAGTATGACGCCGGCAGCAGCCGGTTGGTTGTCCTGCTTCCCGTGTCCCATAAGACCATAGGGGATATCGCTGTGATTTATGGACAGGAAGTGCTGAAGGCAGTGGGCACCTATGTTGCGGAGCAGAACTTCTATTATGAAGCTCCTGACCCGGAGGATACGGACGGCACCTACTATGGCAGCTACTTTGACGAGCACGACGTGCTTGTGCAGGTGTTCCCTTACGACAAAGAGGGGGATGAAAGCGCCTATCTGGTGAATGACGTGATGAAGGCAAGGGAGCAGAGAGCGCTGACGGCTCAGCTTCAGTAAAGAAATGATTAAGGAGATATTGGGATGAGGATTGACAGATACTGGAAACAGGTGGCCGCCGGGCTGCTGGCCATCATGACACTGACAATGACCGGAGGGAATCTGGACAGCCTGGCCATGACCAATTCCCAGCCATTAAAGGCCCAGGGACAGATGCTGTCCTCACCGGATAAAATTATCATCAGGGAAGAAGGGGATAATGCCCAGTCATCCCAGGCAGCCGCCGCCAGCCAGCCTGTCATCCAGGCCAAGGCCCAGATTGCCGCGTTTGGGGAGGTTACCACCCCCAAGACAGACACCGCCTCCCTATTTGGGGCAGGCCGTCTCACCCTGCTGGCCAACCATGACACGGCAGCCCAGCTTCTGTCGGTCATCATCGAGACAGGAGAGGGTGGTCTCATCGTAGTGGACGGAGGCTGGACCAATAACACAGATTATCTTCTGAACCAGATTAAGCAGAAGGGAGGTCACGTCCAGGCATGGCTGCTGACTCACCCTGATTCAGACCATGTGGGAGCATTGGCAGACATTCTGTACAAGCATAACGGAGAGATTACCATTGACGGTATCTACTACTCCTTTGCAGAGGACAGCTGGTATGCTGAGAAGGACCCTGAGGTTGCCAAGATGGTGGCTTATATCAAGGGAGCCTTCGGTCTGATGCCTCAGAATATCCTTCACGGGGATATTGTATCAGGACAGGTTATCCAGGCAGGTCCTGCCAAGATTCAGGTATTGAATCAGGCATATAAGATGAACAATGACTTTGTCAATAACAGCAACGTGGCCTATATGGTATCCTTAAACGGGACAAACACCGTGTTCCTTGGAGATTTGGCCAAATCAGGCGGCGAGCAGCTGATGGCCGACCATGATCTGAGCGCCCTTAAGTGCGATATCGTCCAGGTGGCCCACCACGGACAGAACGGCGTGGGCTATGAGGTCTACAAGGCGTTAAGGCCCAGCGTTGCCCTGTGGCCCACCCCCCAGTGGCTGTGGGATAATGACAACGGCGGCGGCTCCGGAAGCGGTATCTGGCTCACCCAGGAGACAAAGAACTGGATGGTTCGCCTTGGGGTGAATGCAAATTACTGCATCAAGGACGGCGACCAGGTGATTGAATAGAGTGCGGAATGATTCAGTCACAAAATGGCAGAAATTATAAAGTGGCAAAGCCACCGGCAGCAAAAGCCGCGGCCCTCTTCCCTGAGGATTCAGGAAGAAGGCCGCGGCTTTTTAGTTCGTAATTCTCTTTTTTTATATCTTTTTTTATCTGCTTGCCTGTTTTTCTGTTTATTCACATTCCCGGTAACTGTTTTTCATACATTCAGTCATCTGCGCAGGGAAGTCCGCTGTGGTAGGAATAATTTCCCAGCTCAGACAGCAGGTTCTCCAGGGCATTCAGCTTTAAGGGCTGTCCTGTCTCCAGCATGGAGTTAATCATGTAGAAGATAGTGCTCAGCTTTCCCAGGGACTGTCTGAATAAGTCGGGGAAGGAGGACTTGGAGGCAATGCTTTTATCCCACGGATTGCACCATGTCTCATGGTGCAGGTTCAGGCTCCAGGCCGGGTTTTCCACTGTATCCGTGACCAGCTTGCTGGAGGCCACCGGGTTCTTGAGGAACAGGGATTCAAAAAACGCAATCCTGTCCTTTTTCCTGCTGTTGGGGTCAGACAGCGTCCTGCATCCAAAACGGAGAGCCAGGATGGAACGGTGTATCATGGGAGCCGTGACCTGGTACCGGTTCTTATAACTCAACGGATAGAACGCCTCGTTGATGCAGTCTGACAGGAACTGGGAAATAAATTGGGTTTCCATTCCATTGAGACAGATGGTTGCTGCCTGGTTGAACTGGGATGGCTTTTTCCTCTTGTACTTCTGGAGGAGAAGGGCGTCGATGTCATTCTCCAGCTTGGCGTGGAGTCCGTGGTAATAGGAGCCCGGGTGATTGACATCGTATTCAATGCGTCCGTATACATAGGGGTGGCATATGGAGTCACCGATATAATGGCAGATAAAACCGCACATGTAGGCCAGGCCTTCTTCGCGCTGCTGCCTGGAACCGATTCGGGTAAGCTGCATGAAACAGCAACGGAAAAAGTAATTGACATGGTGTTCATGCATATAGGAACCTACATTGCGGTGGTCTCGATGGCGCAGTATGGGCAGGTTATAGAAAAACATGTCCGGCCCCTGGAGACCCAGCTGATAGAGCCACCGATACTTGGCAATGATAAACTTCAGATTGTTCTGAGGCATATCATTGTATGCTTTCATGCCCAAGACATAGTGTGTTGTAAAACCTGGCATCGGCATACCTCTTTTCTATTGGATTCTTGCAGTTGTTCCTACTTCATATTCTATCATAAACAACTATGAAATGCGAGCCGGAAACAAAAGAAAATTCCTTCCAGTGGTCATAGTCAGGGGAACTTTGGAATAAGACATTTATAAGAAGCAAGCAGGGCAGGTTGAGCTCGGATGATGAATGTATTAGAGCAGGTCCACCAGATGGTGTGGGGACCATGGACCCTTGTCATATTCCTTGGGGTGGGTATATTTTTTACCCTGAAATGTCATTTTTTCCAAATAAGGGGGTTTTTATTCTGGTGGAGCCGCACGGCAGGACGGATTATATCAGGAGAGGCGTCCGGAAAGATGGACGGGAACGGGGGGGGGGGGGGTGGGCGGGG
>JAJQEA010000256.1 GCA_021201905.1 Clostridia bacterium | reverse complement strand
TACTGTCTAATCTTCAATTATCAAGGTTCTTTGTTGTCGGCTTGTTCAGCAGCAACTTTTATATTTTATCACAGTCACTTGTGTTTGTCAACAACTTTTTTAAGTTTTTTTGATTTTTGTTTTCAGCCCAAGGGGCTTTCCTCAATCATCAGTCGCTGTTATTTTTGTCCAGTAGATATTAACTATACCACAACTGTCGTTTATTGTCAACAACTTTTCAAAACTTTTTTTCATCTTTCAAACAAGAGTGAAAAAAATAATCATTTGGAAAATGGAGCGGAGAAAGAGGGATTTGAACCCTCGCGCCGGTTTCCCGACCTACACCCTTAGCAGGGGCGCCTCTTCGGCCTCTTGAGTATTTCTCCGAATTGATATTTTCCATATGATTGCTTCTTTTGACATGCTTGTCCTCAGACGCATTGACCATTATACTAAATAGATTTTAGCTTGTCAAGCCATTTTTGGTGAGATTTTTATTTATTTCTTCCTGTATCCTGTCATGCACAAGATGTGCTATTTCTGAGGTTTTCATTCCCATATATTGATCCGGCAGAATGGGCTTCATGTAGTGAACCTGCACTTCTTCCCTTTTTAACGAGTTCATATCAAAGGGACGGAAGGAATTAACCAGGGCTACAGGTACAATGGGACAGCCTGCTTTTACGGCGCTCTTAAATGTGCCGCTCTTAAAATCCAGTATCTCATTTCCGTTGCGGCTGCGGTGGCCTTCCGCAAATATAACAAAGTTACGGCCTGACTTTACCAGTTTGGTGACTTCCGTTATGATGCGCACCTGGTCTTTTATATCATCCCTGTCCATGGCAAGGCTTTTGGTAGCCCCCAGCACCTGCTTTACCAGAATCCAGTTGGACGCCTCTTTCTTTATTACAACAGATAAGGGTCTTGGGCAGGTTGAAAACAGGGCAAGCATATCAAACAGCCCCTGATGATTCGGAAACAGTATAAACCCATCCTCAGACGGAATATTCTCTATCCCCGTTGCAGTGACCGTAACCCTTCCCCTTCTGTTGATCCTCTTTACCATCTCTGATATATACCCATACTTCTCAGCGGCTGTCCTTGTGTCCTCTTCCCTGGCCATACGTGCAATGGCAATGAACCACATGGGTGCATGGAGTAAATTCATGAGTACCATATATATAATCCGCTTCATATCTCCTCGCTACAGAGTACAAAATTCCTTTACTGCTGTTTCATATAGATTATTGCCATGTGCATCCATCACCACAACCACGGGAAAATCCTGGATGGCCAGTCTGCGGACCGCCTCCGTACCCAAATCTTCATATGCGACAATTTCCGACGAAAGAATGCATTTGGACAGAATGGCCCCTGCTCCTCCCACAGCGGCAAAATAAACAGCCCCATTGCGCACAATGGCATCCGAAACATCCCTGCTTCTCTTTCCCTTCCCTATCATGGCTCCCATGCCCAAATCCAGAAGCCGGGGCGTATACTTATCCATACGGCTGGCTGTTGTTGGACCGGCAGATCCGATGGGTCTTCCCTCTCTGGCAGGAGACGGTCCCATGTAATATATGATGCTGCCCTCTATATCAAAGGGCAGGGCTTCCCCTCTGTCCAGGGCCTCATCCATCCGCTTATGGGCGGCATCCCTGGCCGTATAAATGGTTCCTGTAAGATATACATAATCTCCTGCCTTTAAGGAGGCGGCTTCCTCTTTTGTCATTGGTACATTTATATGCTGGTTCATCTGAACAGGACTCCTTTCTCATTTACAGTACTCTGCGGGCATGACGGTTTACATGGCAGCATATGTTCACGGCAAGGGGAAGGCCGGCAATATGGGTGGCAAAGGTCTCTATGTTCACGGCAAGGGCCGTCACCCTTCCTCCCAGTCCTCCCGGACCGATGCCGGACTGGTTGATACGGTTTAACATATCCTCTTCCAGATCTCGGACCCACTGCTTCTCAGGCTTATCCTCTATATCCCTGGTCAGGGCGTGCTTTGCCATCTGGGCGCATTTCTCAAAGGTCCCGCCTATGCCCACTCCCACCACCATGGGAGGACAGGCATTGGGTCCTGCCTCTCTCACTGCCTGAAGGATGGATTCCTTAACCCCTTCCAGGCCGTCAGCCGGCTTTAACATGAACACACGGCTTATATTCTCACTTCCAAATCCCTTGGGAGCCACTGTTATGTCAATCTGTTCCCCATCTGTAATTTCACAGTGAAGAACCGCCGGCGTGTTGTCCTTGGTATTGATCCTCTCTATTGGGTCCCCCACCACGGATTTACGGAGATACCCCTCTTCATATCCCTGACGCACGCCTTCATTGACAGCATCAGCCAGTCTTCCCCCTGTGATATGTACATCCTGTCCTATTTTCATGAACACCACAGCCATACCTGTATCCTGGCAGATAGGTATGCTGTCCTCCCCCGCGATTCTGAGATTCTCCTTGAGCTGGCCCAGCACCTGACGGCCCAGAGGGGATTCCTCGGCCTCCACTGCCTTTTCAAAGACCTTTCTCATATCCGGGGCCAGTCCGTAATTGGCCTCAATACACATATCCCTTATTGCTTCTGTAATGGTTGCTGCGGGTATCTCCCTCATTTTCTTTGTTCCTCCCATCCTTTTGCTATGGCAGCCTTAAATTCATCTTCGGGCATAGGCTTTCCGTAATAATATCCCTGGACGCAATCCACGCCGAATTGTCTCAGCAATTCTATCTGTTCCTCTTCTTCCACGCCTTCCGCCACAATTTTCTGTCCCATGGCATGGAATGTCTCTATCATGCTCCTAACAAATACCTGGGCCTTTCTGTCCCCCGGCAGGCGTACCAAAAGGCTTCTGTCCAGCTTGATGTACTCAAAGGGAAGGGACAGGGCGCAGGATATATTGGAATATCCGGTACCGAAGTCATCCAGATAAAACCCAAATCCTTCTCCTGTCATCTCCTCCATGATCATTTTCATATAGTCCATATCCTGGAGCAGGACCCGTTCCGTAACCTCAATCTTCAGTTTATCCGGACTGAGTCCGGACCGGTTCAGGCATTCATGGATTCTCCCGGAGAGATTGCGGTCCTCGAACTGCTGCATGGAAAGATTGATGGATACGGAATCTATTTTGTCCCCCATCTGTCCGAGAAGCATACAGACCTCCTCCAGCACAATCCAGCTCAGGTCGTCGATAAGACCGGTCTCTTCTGCCAGAGGTATGAATTCCGACGGGGATATGGGCTCGCCGTCATAATCCCTGAGACGCAGAAGGGCTTCCGCGGAAGAAAACCGGCTGGTTTTTAAGTTAAACACCGGCTGGTACCATACCTTAAAGCGTCTCTGCCGGATGGAAGTCTCCATGATTTCCATCATCCGTTTTCTCCGGTTTAACTGTTCCAGCAGTTTTTCATCAAACCGTCTCAGGCCGCCCGGCTCCTTTTTGGCATATTGAAGTCCCGATTCCAGATATTCTATCATCTGGGCGGCCTTCCATTTCTGTCCCCTGTATATCACATCGGTAAAATATGCCTGGATATAGCTGCCCAGGGATCCCAGTTCCCATCTTTCCTCAAAGCGTTCCTGCAGCTTTTTAAGGCGCTCAGACGCTTTTTCCTCTGTTTCAAAGGGAAGAAGCACTGCAAATTCCACATTTCCAAACCGGAAGGCCTTTGCGCCGGGCAGGATGTGGTCCAGCTCCCTGGCAATATTATATAAAAACTCATCCCCCTTTTTATAGCTGAATTTCTCATTTATAAGAGAAAACTGCTTCAGGCACACAAGAATCACCTGAAAATACTGCCTGGTGGCCATTCTCAGGGACAGCTCCTCAAAAAAAGCAGTTCCTGTTTCCAATAAAGGTAAGGCTGTCCAACTCGCTGCGCCTGGTCTGGAAACTGATGAATATAACCATATTGACAATGGCCATGAACATTCCGTTTAACTGGAGATCTTTGTAAATATGCTGGAACACGATACAGATGGCAGCGATCACCGGCATGGTGCGGATCAGCCTGACCACCGGCCTGCTGACGCTGCGCCGGTTGCGCAGGTAGCACATCACCAGCATGAGCATCTCTATGGCCATGACCAGATATCCAATCCTGTTTAGAGGACCTCTTCTATATACCTGGTTTTCATCAAAATAGAACAGTACCCCGCTTTTAAGATTCCAAATTACAATTCCCCCAAATATGATATTCAGTATAAGGACAATTGTGCCGGCTATTCTCAGACATCATTTGCCATACACATGCTCCAGTGTCAGGGCAAACATATAGACCGCCATGACAGAGCAGGTCAATACACACAAAATGAAATACAGGCTGTTAAGCAGCACATTCACTCCGTAAGAAACCGCGGTGGGCTGTATGACCATATGTACACAAACGATATTTAAAAGGATGGTGGTAACGGAAATCTACAGGCATACCTGATAAATTTTCCGCCTGATGCTGGACACCAGACGCCGCTCATAATAGTATAAAATGAGAATAATATGAATGATAAGTCCTAATAACTCTCCTGCCAATGACCACATTACCATATTCTTCGGTTCTCCTCTTTTGTCCGTAACCAGGTAAGGAAATAAAAAGCATAATGACTATTTCACAAAAAGGCTGTCGCAGCTGACAGCCTTTTCATGGAACTGAATCTTAAACCGTTTCATCTGAATCTACATCTGCTTCGATCTCTTCTTCAGAATCCCCGTTTTCTTCCTCATAATACTCTTCATCATATACATTGCTGTCCTTGGTAACGCTTTCCCTCACCTTGGCTATACTTGCCACCTTGATGTCAGAATCCTGGTTAATGCTCATAAGCTTGACGCCGGAGGTATTGCGTCCGATCACGGAAATGTCGTCAACCGTCATACGGATAATAATGCCTTCTGTTGTTATTATCATGATCTCCCTGCCGTCATTTACAAGCTTGGCACCTACCAGATAACCGGTCTTATCCGTACACTTGTAGCAGATAACACCCTTTCCGCCCCTGTTCTGGGCGCTGAATTCCGAAATCATAGTGCGTTTGCCCATGCCGTTCTCGGAAACCACCAGAAGGCTGTCTCCCTGGCTCTGCATCTGCATTCCGATGACTTCGTCATCCTCCTCAAAACGCATTCCGATGACGCCCATGGACACACGGCCGGTCACTCTTACATCTGTCTCGTTGAACCGGATACACATTCCCTTGCGTGTCACAAGAAGGATATCCTGTGTGTTATCCGTTGCCTTTACCTCTATCAGCTCATCGCCGTCACGAAGCACAATGGCCTGCAGCCCGTTCTTTCGCACATGCTCATACTCCACCATAGGCGTTTTCTTGACCATGCCGTTTTTGGTAGCCATGAACAGATATTTGTCATCGTTGAATTCACGCATGGGGATAATGGCCGTAATCTTTTCCTCGGGCATCAGCTGCAGAAGGTTTATAATAGCCGTTCCCCTGGCCGTGCGTCCTGCCTCCGGTATCTCATATGCCTTCAGACGGTACACGCGTCCGGTGTTGGTAAAGAACATCATATAGTGATGGTTGGTGGTCATGAGAAGATCCTCAATATAGTCCTCCTCAATGGTCTGCATCCCCTTGATTCCCTTGCCGCCCCGGTTCTGGCTCCTGAAATTATCCACGTCCATACGCTTGATATAGCCCAGATGGGTCATGGCAATGATGGTGTCCTCATCCGGAATCAGGTCCTCCATGGACATATCGTCGTCATATCCAATATATCCAATGGCTGTGCGGCGGTCATCCCCGTATTTGTCAGAGATGATCATGATTTCATCCCGGATCACGGCGAGAAGTTTCTTCTCATCTGCAAGGATTGCCTTCAATTCCTCGATCTTTGCCTGAAGTTCCCTGTACTCGTTCTCCAGCTTCTCACGTTCCAAACCGGTGAGCGCGCGGAGCCTCATATCCACGATGGCCTGTGACTGCGCGTCGGATAGCCCGAAGCGCTCCATCAACTGGTTCTTGGCATCCGCCACATTGGCGGCCCCGCGGATGATGCGGATTACCTCGTCAATGTTATCCAGGGCAATGAGCAATCCCTTTAATATGTGGGCTCTTTCTTCTGCCTTGTTTAAATCATACTGGGTCCTTCTGGTAACTACCTCTTCCTGGTGCTTTAAGTACTCCTCCAGCATCTGGTGCAGGTTCAGTACCTTTGGCTGGTTATTAATGAGAGCCAGCATGATAACGCCAAAGGTGTCCTGAAGCTGGGTATGCTTTAACAGCTGGTTCAGGATTACATTGGCGTTTACATCCCGGCGCAGCTCTATGTTGATCCGCATGCCTTCACGGTTGGACTCATCTCCGATGTAGGTAATGCCGTCAATTTTCTTTTCCTTGACCAGGTCTGCTATTTTCTCAATGAGACGGGCTTTATTTACCATGTAGGGAAGTTCCGTCACAATGATTCTGGACTTTCCATTGGCCATGGTCTCTATGTTGGTGACGGCGCGCACCTTGATTTTGGCGCGTCCCGTGCGGTAAGCTTCCTCGATTCCCCTTCTGCCCAGAATGGTGGCGCCGGTTGGGAAATCAGGTCCCTTTACAATCTCCATGATTTCTTCCAGGGAGGTCTCCCGATCCTCCTCCACCCTGTTGTCAATCATCTTCACCACCGCGCCGATGATTTCCCTCAGGTTGTGGGGCGGTATGTTGGTGGCCATACCAACGGCAATACCGGAGGTGCCGTTTACCAGCAGGTTCGGGTATCTGGAGGGAAGTACAAGGGGCTCCCTCTCGGTTTCATCGAAGTTAGGTACGAAGTCCACGGTATCTTTATTGATATCTGCCAGCATTTCCATGGAAATCTTGCTTAAGCGGGCCTCAGTGTAACGCATGGCTGCCGCGCCGTCGCCGTCCACAGAACCAAAGTTTCCGTGTCCGTCCACCAGAGGGTAACGGGTGGACCACTCCTGGGCCATGTTAACCAGCGCGCCGTAGATGGAGCTGTCTCCATGGGGGTGGTACTTACCCATTGTATCGCCGACGATACGGGCGCACTTACGATGTGGTTTATCCGGACCGTTGTTCAGCTCTATCATGGAATAAAGCACACGCCTCTGTACAGGCTTAAGGCCGTCCCTGACATCAGGCAGGGCCCTGGCGCTGATAACACTCATGGCATAGTCAATATAGGACTGTTCCATGGTTTTCTTAAGGTCTACTTCATGAACCTTGTCAAATACATTTGGTTCCATATTCAATCTCCTTTATGTTTGCAGTCTAAAATCAGATATCTAAGTTCTTCACCTTTTTCGCATTGGCCTCAATGAATTCCCTTCTGGGCTCTACCTGGTCGCCCATAAGGGTGGTGAAGGTCAAATCTACTTCAGATGTGGTTTCCTCATCCATGGTGACGCGCAGAAGTATCCTGCGCTCCGGATCCATGGTTGTCTCCCACAGCTGCTCCGCATCCATCTCTCCCAAACCTTTGTAACGCTGGATTTTATTGCTGTTGTCGCGTCCGATGTCCATAAGGATGGAATTCAGCTCCTCGTCACTGTACGCGTACCACACCTTTTTATTCTTCTCCACCTTATACAGGGGCGGCTGGGCCAGGTATACATATCCCTGCTTGATTAGCTCCGGCATAAACCTGTAAATAAAGGTCAGAAGAAGGGTGCTGATATGAGCTCCGTCCACATCGGCATCCGTCATGATGATGATTTTGTGGTAGCGGAGTTTGGATATATCAAAATCGTCATGAATCCCTGTTCCAAATGCAGTTATCATGGCCTTGATTTCCGCATTGCCGTAAATACGGTCCATTCTGGCCTTCTCCACGTTGAGAATCTTACCGCGCAGCGGAAGGATGGCCTGGGTGGCCCGTGAACGTGCTGTCTTTGCAGAACCGCCTGCGGAATCTCCCTCTACAATGTAAATCTCGCAGTTTTCCGGATTTTTGTCGGAACAGTCAGCCAGTTTGCCCGGAAGGGCCATGCCGTCAAGGGCTGATTTGCGGCGTGTTAAATCCCTGGCCTTTCTGGCAGCCGCGCGGGCCCTCTGTGCCAGTATGGATTTCTCACACATGGACTTGGCCACAGCCGGATTCTGCTCCAGGAAATAGGTCAGCTGCTCGCTGACAATATTGTCCACGGCCGCACGGGCCTCGCTGTTGCCCAGCTTCTGTTTTGTCTGGCCCTCAAACTGGGGATCCTCGATCTTGACACTGATGATGGCTGTCAGGCCCTCACGTATGTCCTCGCCGGACAGGTTATCCTCGCTGTCCTTTAAGAGCTTTTTCTCCCTGGCATAATCGTTGAAGGTCTTGGTCAGGGCGTTCTTAAAGCCGGTGAGATGGGTGCCTCCCTCAGGCGTATTGATGTTGTTTACAAATGTGTAAATATTCTCTGTATAGGAATCATTGTGCTGCATGGACACTTCCACATACACGCCTTCCCTGGTTCCCTCGCAGTATATAACCTGATCGTAGATAGGGGTCTTGCCCTTGTTCAGGTATGTGACGAATTCTTTGATTCCGCCCTCATAGTGGAATACCTTTTCCTTCTTTTCCTCCCTGTCATCCTTAAGGATGATCTTCAGGTTCTTAGTCAGGAAGGCTGTTTCCCTGAGCCGGATTTTCAGGGTATCGTAATCATAGACCGTCTCCTCAAATATTTCCTTGTCAGGCAGAAAGGTGACCTTTGTGCCATGCTGTTCCGGACCGCATTTGCCCACAATTTTTAAGGGGTATATAACCTTGCCCCTTTCATACCGCTGCTGGTAAATATTTCCATCTTTATAAACCTGGACCTCCAGCCATTCAGACAATGCATTGACAACCGAAGCACCAACGCCATGGAGTCCGCCGGATACCTTATATCCGCCGTTGCCGAACTTACCGCCTGCGTGGAGGATGGTGAATACAACTTCCACGGCAGGAAGTCCTGCCTTCTTCTGGATATCTACCGGAATACCGCGGCCGTCATCCACCACTGTGATGGAATTGTCCCCGTTGATGGTCACATCGATGGAATCACAATATCCCGCCAATGCTTCATCTACCGCATTATCTACAATCTCATACACCAGATGATGGAGACCTCTGGCAGATGTGCTGCCAATATACATGCCAGGCCGCTTCCTGACCGCCTCAAGTCCTTCCAAAATCTGAATCTGATCTGCTCCGTATTGCTCTCCCATGTTATATAATCATCCTTTCTTTCTAGTACGGCATTAATTCTCGTTGATGACGGTTCCGTCAATTACCTTGAATACCTTATCAATCCGGAACCTGTTATTGACAAAATCATCCAGACCCGTGCAGGTAATCATGGTCTGTATATGTTTGATGGCTGACAGCAGATGGTTCTGCCTGCTGCTGTCAAGCTCTGATAACACATCATCCAATAGCAGGATTGGGTCGTCATGGCTCAATTGTTTGACCAGCTCAAGCTCTGACAGCTTAAGGGACAGGGCCGCTGTGCGCTGCTGCCCCTGGGATCCGAACCTGCGTATATCAATACCATTTACAATAAAGCTTATGTCATCCCTGTGAGGTCCCGACAATGTGGTCTTCTGTTTCATGTCCTGGGCCCGGTTCCTCTTAAGGACATCCTCCATCTGGTCTTCCGGGGTATAGGGTTCATAGGAAATGATTATGTCCTCCCTGCCGCCTGTGAGACTCAGATGAATGGCGTGTATGATTTCATTGAGCTGCTTAATGAAATCCCTCCGGAACTTAATCACTTCACGTCCGTAATTCACCAGCTGCATATCCCATACATCCAGGGTTTCCTCATACTCCGGCCTGAAAAACAGTTCCTTTAACAGCTTGTTGCGCTGAAGGAGGACCTTATTGTACTGTACAAGGGAATGGACATAGAGTTTATTCAGCTGGCACAGCTCCATATCGATGAACCGCCTCCTCTCAGAAGGCCCGTTCTTTATGATATTCAGATCCTCCGGCGAGAAGAATACCACATTGGCTATGCCGAACAGCTCGCTGGCCTTGCGTATGGGAACCCCATTGATGGCAATGCCCTTTGGCTTGTTCTTTTTCAGATGCATGTCAATGCGGTAAGGGACATTGTTCTTCCTTATCTGTAATTTAATATGGGATTCATCCTGGTTGAACCGGATGATATCCCTGTCCTTGGCGCTTTTATGTGATTTGGACGTGCAGCACACATACACTGCCTCCAGGATATTGGTCTTTCCCTGGGCATTGTCCCCATAGAGTATATTGGTTCCCTGATTAAACTCCATATGTAGTTCTTTGTAATTGCGGTAATTTTTCAGTTCTATGGATTCAATAATCATGGATTTCCCTACCAGTCTGTCACTTCGTGATTTTAATGGTTTCACCCTTATAGGTGACCACATCACCGTCCACCAGTTTTTTCCCACGCTGATAAACAGTCTCGCCGTTTACCTGTACAAGGCCGTCCTGGGCAGCATATTTGGCTTCTACGCCTGATTCTGCCAGGCCAGCCGCTTTTAACGCCTGACCCAGCTTGATATAGTCTTCCCTAAGTTTAATTATTTCCATACTTTTCCTCTCTTAGACAGTGGCAGCATTAAAATTAACAGGAAGAATCAGATAAATGTAATTTTCCTCCTCGTCCTTGATAAAGCATGGGGACTTGGGATTCATCATATAAATATTGATCTCCTCGTCGTCAATGACGCGCAGCGCATCGATGAGGAACTTGGGATTAAATCCAATCATGATGTCCTTACCTGTCTTGTGAATCATCAAATCCGCATTCATGGATCCAAAGCTGGAGTTCAGCTTCAGCTCCATGGAGTTTTCTCCGATATTAATAATCAGAGGCTTCTTGTCATTTTCACGTATCAGAATGGTGGCCCGCTCAATACAGTTCAGGAATTCCTTCTTGTTCACAGACACCCTTGTCTCATAATCGCTTGAAAGCATCTGGCTGATTCTGAAATATTCACCTTCAATCAGACGGGACACCACGATTGTATTGTCAAATTCAAAGAGAATGTGGTTGGTACTGAAGTAAATCAGCACTTCCTTTTCATTATCTCCGCCTAATATCTTGCTGACCTCGCTGAGGGTCTTGCCCGGTACGATTACCTTGGTGTCCTCATAGTGGTCTTTTAAGCGCACCTTGCGGATGGAGATTCTATGTCCGTCTAAGGATACCACCTTCAACTGGTTTTCATTGACTTCAAACAGCTCTCCGGCCATCATCTTATTGCTGTCATTGGGTGAGATGGAGAATATGGTCTGCTGGATGACCTCCTTTAAGGTGAACTGGGACAGGCAGATATATTTATCCTTTTCTATATAGGGAAGGTATGCGAACTCCTCCCCGTCGCGTCCCTGGATATTGAACACGGAGTTTTCGCAGCATATGGTTGTGTTGAACTTGTCGTCAGATTCAATGGTAACGGATGCATTTTCGCTGGAAAGCCTTCTGGTGATTTCAGAGAACAGCTTTGCATCTAAGGCGATCTTGCCGTGTTCCAGTATGTTTCCCTCAACCTTTGTCTCGATTCCTAATTCCATATCATTGCCTGTGAGCTTGATTTCGTTGGTGCTGGCGTCAATGAGTATGCATTCAAGAATGGACATGGTGGTCTTGGAAGGAACAGCTTTCATTACAATATTAATTCCATTAACAATGGCGTCTTTTTGAAATCTTAACTTCATAATGTTGATAACTTCCTTTCAGAGTAATTGTGTGCCCGGTGTGTCATCTGTGAGTAAAGATATAGATATTTTTCGTAGAAACCGTAGTAGGGGTTGTGGGTTTGTGTAAAACTGCCTGAAGTCCTTGATAATTAAGGACAAGCACCTGTGGAACAGGATGTGGATACCATCCACTTTCATGAGGGAAAACTTAAAGCTTATCCACAGGTGGTTAAAAGTCATTCACAAGTCCCTCAGAAACGATCCGTTATCCACAGATCGTCCACATGGATTCCACTGCCTATTGTGGATTGATCTTCTTTTTCAGTATCTCTATGGTATTTCTCAACGTGTCATCCTTTGCCATGTCGCCGGTTATCTTTTCGGCGCCATGTATGATGGTGGTATGGTCCCTTCCTCCCAGGTACCGTCCGATGGTCTGGAGAGGGGTGGCCGTCATAGCCCTGCACAGGTACATGACGATCTGCCGTGGGTATACGATTTCCTTATTACGTTTCTGGGATGAGATATCCAGGGGGGTAAGGCCAAAATGATCGGAAACCACCTGAATAATTAGGTCCGGTGTCACTTCCCTCTGGGCATTGGGGGAAATGATGTCCTTTAAGGCTTCCTCGGCCAGTTCCAGGGTGATGTCGCATTTGTTAAGCCTTGATAACGCAACGATTTTTGTCAGGGCTCCCTCCAGCTCACGGATATTGGATTTGATATTGGTAGCGATGTATTTGATTACCTCGTTATCTATATTATATCCTTCCATCTCCTCCTTTTTGCGCAGAATCGCCATTCTTGTCTCATAATCAGGGGACTGGATGTCCACGGTCAGGCCCCATTCAAAACGGGATCTGAGGCGTTCCTCCAGTGTCTCAATTTCTTTTGGCGGTTTATCTGAGGATATGATAATCTGCTTCTTTGATTCATATAATGTGTTAAAGGTATGGAAGAACTCCTCCTGGGTGCTTTCCTTGCCTATGATGAACTGGATATCGTCGATGAGAAGGACATCGTTGTTCCTGTATTTTTCCCTGAATTCCGTGGTGGTTATGTTGTTTTTATTACGGATGGCGTCAATCAGCTCGTTGGTAAAGGTTTCTGAGGTGACGTATAGTATCTTGGATTTGGCGTTGTTCTTTAATATGAAGTGGGCGATGGCATGCATCAGATGGGTTTTGCCAAGCCCCACGCCTCCATATATAAAGAGAGGGTTGTATATCTCACCCGGGGATTCAGCCACGGCCAGGGCAGCGGCATGGGCCAGGTTGTTATTTCCGCCTACAACAAAGGTATCAAAGGTATACTTGGGATTTAAGTTGGCACTCTGTATGACATCAGGGCTGACAGAAACCTTGTTATTCTTAATCAGCTGGGGCGCGGACGGTTCCTCCGCCTCCTCGATTTGCTCCTTAACTTTGAAATCCACCTCGCATTCCTTTTCAAGGAATTCCGAGATGGTTACCTTTAATAAAAATCCATATTTTTTATTTACATATTGCAAAAAGGTCTGTTCGGGAACAATGATGGTTACTGTGTTGTCTTTAAAAGAGTGCGGCTTTAAGGGTTCCAGCCAGGTACTGTAGGAGATATTGGATATTTCGTGTTCTTCTTTTAAAGTAAGTAAGATTTTGTCCCAGTTTTCTTTGATTTTTTCGATCATTTTTTGTCTCCTAAAACTGTATTGCAGAATTGCCCAATCCAAATCTATTGTATACTAAAGTAAAAATTTTTTCAATGACAAGTGTAAAATATTGTGGATAACTTTGTGAATTGGGGGTGGAAGCCTTGTGTAAGCAGTGTGGAAAGATCTTTTGTCCACAAAAATCGTGAAAAAGTTAACTGGAGTTTTACACATGGTGGAAATATTCATAAATTCTGGATTTTTTAGATCGGGCTGGGAAAAAACAGCCATTATCCCATGCTTATCCACAACTTATCCACATTTTGTGGATAATGTTATGTTAATCTGGGATCCGATGTGAAAATAACCTTGCATAGAAAGGGAAACATAAGCCTGAAACATTGACGCTGGGGTGATTTTTACTTATAATTACGTTGTAGCATTGCATTGTATCTTTATCATAAGAACAGTAGCAGGAGGAAAAAATGAATACTTTATCCAAAACCCGTGACCTGGTATTGGCGGCAGTCATTGCAGCCATTATCGTAATCATGGCCTTTGTGCCATTCTTAGGGTACATTCCGCTTGGATTCATGAATGCGACCACCGTTCATATCCCTGTGATTATCGGAGCCATTATTCTGGGACCGAAATACGGGGCATTCCTGGGGTTGACGTTCGGACTGACCAGTTTGTGGAAAAATACCTTCATGCCAAATCCCACGTCCTTTGTGTTTTCACCTTTTGTTACCATGGGACAGTTTCACGGGAATCCGGGAAGCCTGGTTATCTGCCTGGTACCGCGTATACTGATTGGGGTTGTGGCCTATTATGTGTACCGTCTGTTTATGAGGATGCTTAAGAACAGGAGAAACAAGCAGGGGACCGCATTGTTTGCGGCAGGCGTAGCCGGATCCCTGACTAACACACTTCTGGTTATGAACCTGATTTATCCTTTGTTTGGGGATCAGTATGCGTCCGCTGCCAGCTGGACAGCCAAATGGGTATATGGAGTGATTTTGGGAATCATCGGTATGCAGGGAGTGCCGGAAGCCCTGGTGGCCGGAATTATCGTGACGGCTGTGGCCGGGATCCTGCTGAAGGTAACGCCTGACAGAAGGGCATAGGCAGGGAACCGGATTTATACTAAATATAGTAATGTAGTTTTGCAATGCACACATTTTGTTGGGACAGTCCCTGAGGCTGTCCTTTTTTTGCTGTTTTTTTTTGTTGATTTTTTGAGAAAATCCGCTTGACGAAGGCGGATTTCTTCTATATAACCTGTCTTTGGTATCAGACATTAAAAAATGGTGATAGTTCACTTCAAAATGAAA
>JAJQEA010000147.1 GCA_021201905.1 Clostridia bacterium | reverse complement strand
AAGTTCTAATCGTGGCTTAGCACTATTTTTTTCATTTTATTCCCAAAGACAGGTTTTATACTATAATGTCTAATTATTCAAGAGGAAAATCGTTCCTAAACCAGCGAATATTGTATAAATTTAGGAGCAATGGGTCCTTTGGTCGCGTATTCCCTGAAGAATCATTTTGCGGGCCTCTGCCGCCTTTGCGGCAGGCAAGGGGGCGGTGTCCTCTAACAGGTAGGGGATTCCAAGCTGATGGTACTTAGCCTTCCCCATGTCGTGATAAGGCAGCACATCCAACGCCTTTACGTTCTTAAGCGTGCCCAGATAGCGCCCAAGGCGGTACAGATATTCCTCCCGGTCCGTTATGCCCGGAACCACCACATGGCGGATCCATACAGGTATCTGTTTTTTCTCCAGGTATCCGGCAAAAGCCAGTATATTATCCTGGGGCTGGGTGCAGAGCTTCACATGCTCCTCAGGGTCAATATGCTTGATATCCAGGAGTATCAGATCCGTGGATGCCAAAAGCCGGTCAAAATGGGCCATAGCTGCCTGTGAACCCGGGTTAAAGGTAATGCCGGAGGTATCCAGACAGGTGTGTATACCTCTTTTTTTTGCTTTTTCAAAGAGCTCTGTCACAAAACCTATCTGCATCAGCGGCTTGCCGCCGCTGACTGTAATGCCTCCTTTTTTGTAAAAGGGGCGGGCCTGCTCATACTGGTCCAGTATGTCCTCCGCTGTCATGGGGGTGCCGCCCTTGGGGTCCCATGTATCCGGATTATGGCAATAGAGACATCTCATGGGACAGCCGCTTAAAAAGATTACCATGCGGATACCGGGTCCGTCCACGGTGCCAAAGCTTTCAATGGAATGTACGCGTCCAATCATAAGACTGTGCTCCTTTCTGAGAAATATGAATGCCGCCTGAGAAACATGGATGCCGCCTGAGGCGGAATATGTTCCTGTCCAGGCGGCATCCAAAGCAGTTTGCAGACAGGATTTAGATGGAGCCGTGGAAGGTTCTTGAAATGACCTCATCCTGCTGCGCCTTTGTCAGCTTATTAAAGTTTACTGCATAGCCGGATACCCTGACCGTGAGCTGGGGATATTTTTCAGGGTGAGCCTGTGCGTCCAAAAGGGTTTCCTTGCTGAATACATTTACATTCAGATGGTGTCCGCCTTCCTGGGCATAGCCGTCTAACAGAGCCACCAGGTTATCAATCTGTGATTCGCTTGCTTTTACCATAATATTAAATCCTCGCTTTCTCAAGAAGATGGTTTGCATGCTGCTTATCAGGATTCCTCGATGTCGGCTTCGGAATCCAGCCCTTCAAAAAGGGTAGGTGCCTCACAGCCGCCTCCGCAGCCGTTCAGCTCCACTTCCAGGTCTCCCATGAAAATCTGGTCGTCCTTGCCCAAAGCGCCCGGTATGATGGAAAAGGTATTGGAGATACTGTCCTGGGCGTCTCTGAACGGAAGCTTTGCGACAGATGCAAGGGAGGCCACCGCGCCGCGGCTGTCTCTGTGGTGCATTGGGTTTGCGCCAGGCGCAAAGGGCTGTCCTGCCTTTCTGCCGTCCGGTGTAGCGCCCGTATTATTTCCGTACACCACGTTGGAGGTGATGGTGAGGATGGAAGTGGTGGGAATGCCGCCGTGGTAGGTGTGGTTGCCCTTTATATAGCTCATGAAGGTATGCACCAGTTCTGCCGCCAGCTCATCAACCCGGTCGTCATTATTTCCATATTTAGGGAAATCTCCCTCCACGATATAATCGGTCACAATGCCCTTGTCATTGCGCACCACCCTGACCTTGGCATATTTGATGGCGGACAGGGAGTCTGCCACAACGGAAAGGCCTGCGATGCCCGTTGCGAACCAGCGTGTCACCTTCTTATCATGGAGCGCCATCTGAAGTCTTTCGTAGCAGTATCTGTCGTGATTGTAATGGATGATGTTCAGGGCATTGACATATACCTTGGCCAGCCATTTCATCATATCCTTGTACTTGTCCATCACGTCGTCAAAATCCAGATACTCTGTGGTCACGGGACGGTATTTCGGTCCCACCTGCTTGCCACTGATTTCATCCACACCGCCGTTGATGGCATAGAGCAGGCACTTGGCCAGATTGGCTCTGGCGCCGAAGAACTGCATTTCCTTGCCGATGCGCATACTGGACACGCAGCAGGCAATGGCGTAATCATCGCCGTGGGTCACCCTCATCAAATCATCATTCTCATACTGGATGGAGGAGGACTCAATGGAGGTCTTGGCACAGAACCGTTTAAAGTTCTCGGGGAGCTTTGTGGACCACAGTACGGTCAGGTTTGGCTCAGGGGCAGTGCCCAGGTTCTGGAGGGTGTGCAGATAACGGTAGGACATCTTGGTCACCATGTGGCGTCCGTCAATGCCGATGCCTCCGATGGATTCCGTAACCCATGTGGGGTCACCGGAGAATAGTTCATTGTATTCCGGTGTCCTGGCAAATTTTACAAGACGCAGCTTCATGATGAAGTGGTCCACGAATTCCTGAATCTCTTTCTCGGTGTAGCGTCCTTCCCTTAAGTCGCGCTCAGCGTAAATATCCAGGAAGGTGGAGGTGCGTCCCAGCGACATGGCTGCGCCGTTCTGCTCCTTGACAGCGGCCAGGTAGCCCAGATAGGTCCACTGGATGACTTCCTTCACATCGGAAGCCGGCTTTGAGATATCAAAACCATAGATGCGTCCCAGCTCCTTCAAATCTTCCAGTGCCCGGATCTGCTCAGACAGTTCCTCGCGCTCTCTGATAACATCAGAGTACATGATGGTGCGGGTGGAATCCTTTTCTTCCTTTTTCTCCTGAATCAGGGCGTCCACGCCGTAAAGGGCAACCCTGCGGTAATCCCCGATGATGCGTCCGCGTCCATAGGCATCCGGCAGTCCGGTGATGATATGGCTTGAACGGCAAGCCCTCATTTCCAGGGTGTAGGCGTCAAATACGCCTGCGTTATGGGTTTTCCTGTGCTTGGTAAAGAATTCCACGATTTCAGGGTCAACCTCATATCCATTGTCCTGGCAGGCCTTCATAGCCATGCGGATGCCTCCATATGGCTGGAGGGAACGCTTAAAGGGTTTGTCAGTCTGAAATCCAACGATGGTTTCCTTGTCCTTATCTAAATATCCGGGGCCGTGGGATGTGATGGTGGAAATGATTTTGGTATCCATATCCAGGACTCCGCCGGCTTCCTGTTCCTTCTTTGACAGCTCCATAACCTGGTCCCAGAGCTCCGTTGTATTCTGGGTAGGACCCTCCAGAAACTCGTCGCTGCCGTCATAGGGGGTGTAGTTTTTCTGTATGAAGTCGCGTACATTGATTTCCCGCTGCCATACACCGCTTTTGAATGTGTTCCACTCTGTTCTCATAGACTTTTCCTCCTGTGAAATGCGTGAACCTATATATAAAAACTATTGTTAACCAAATGTTTCACAGCCATACCGGATTTACCGGACATCCATAGTCTACTAGAAAAACCCGATATATGCTGTTGCTTTTGCAACATTTATTATATTATGCACATTGTATACACGTCAAGAGGGCATAATGATAATATTTTTTAACAAGCCTTGATAATTATGGTTAATATGAAAAATATGTAAGTCCATGTAGTACTTGTCAAATGTCGAAAAACGTATTATGATGGTAGAAGCGTGGTAAACCGATTAATTGGGTATACTGATAGCAGAAATAGAAGGAGGACACGAGAATGGAAGTTAATAAAGACATGCTCATCGGACAGTTGATCCAGGTAGATGACAACATTGCACCAATCCTGATGCGTGCCGGAATGCATTGCCTTGGCTGACCGGCATCCCAAGGAGAGTCTCTGGAAGAGGCCTGTATGGTACACGGTATAGACTGTGATACACTTGTTTCCCAGATTAACGAAATTTTGTCAGCCAAAGCCTGATGATAGTCTGAAACAGTGATTGGAGGAACCTGACTCAGGGGATATGCCACTGGGCCGGGTTCTTTTTATGTTCTGCGGTATTGACAATTTATCTCACAAAGAGTAATATATTAGTATATTAAAATATTTATTTCCGGAAGGCCGGAAAAGCAAAAAAGTATTGCACATATATTTCAAGGAGGAAATTAGTTATGGATATGACATTACGTTGGTTCGGTGAGGGCGTGGATTCTGTATCTCTGGAGCAAATCAGGCAGATACCGGGGGTGAAAGGCGTGATTACCACCCTGCATGACATTCCGGCCGGGGAGGTCTGGCCCATGGAGCGCATTCTTCAGATGAAGGAACAGGTGGAATCTAAGGGATTAAAGGTCCTGGGAATTGAGAGTGTCAATATACACGACGCGATCAAGGTGGGAACTCCTGACAGGGAGCAGTACATTGCCAACTACATCACCGCCCTGGAGCGTCTGGGCCAGGCCGGAATTCATGTGGTGTGCTATAATTTCATGCCGGTCTTTGACTGGACCCGTTCCGATCTGGCGAAGGAGCGTCCGGACGGTTCCACGGTACTGGCTTACAGCCAGAAGGAGATCGATAAGATTAATCCTGAGAATATGTTCCAGTCCATGGGAGAAAAGTCCAACGGATTTGAGCTTCCCGGATGGGAGCCTGAGCGCATGGCCCGCATTAAAGAGCTGTTTGACATGTATAAGGACGTGGATGAGGATCGTCTCTTTGACAACCTGGTGTATTTCCTCAAGGCAATCCAGCCCGTATGTGAAAAGTATGACATTAAGATGGCCATACATCCAGATGACCCGGCATGGCCTGTATTCGGATTAGCCAGAATCATAACCGGCAAGGAGAAGCTTCTCAAGCTGATGAAAGCCGTGGACGCGCCCTTTAATGGCGTCACCCTGTGTACCGGCTCCCTGGGAAGCAATCCGGAAAATGACATTCCGGATATCATCCGGTCCTTAAAGGGAAGGATTCCCTTTGCACATGTGCGCAATCTGCAGTATAATGCTCCTGGAGATTTCCAGGAAGCTGCCCATCTCTCAGAAGACGGCAGCATGGATATGTATGAGATAATGAAAGCGCTGTACGACATTGGTTTTGACGGAATCATGCGCCCTGACCACGGAAGGGCTATCTGGGGAGAGGTGTCCATGCCCGGATACGGCCTCTATGACAGGGCGCTTGGGGCATGCTACCTGAATGGTCTGTGGGAGGCTATCCGGAAGCAGAACCGTTAGGCGCGGGCAGCAGGAAAGGATGGGTGCGATGAGATTAACCTTTGACGAAATTAAGAGTGAGATTAAAAGGGTGCTGGTTCAATACGGGATGCCGGAGGACAAGGCGGAGACCTGCGCCCGTATTCACACGGAGACTACCTACGACGGGGTATATTCTCATGGCACCAACCGGGTGGCCAGGTTTGTGAACTACATTCAGAAGGGATGGGTGGACGTAAATGCTGAGCCTTCCCTGGAACGTGAGTTCGGCGCCATCCGGGTTTATAATGGGAACATGGGTCCCGGCATCCTCAATGCCCTGTACTGCGCGGACCGGGCCATGGAGCTGGCGGATCAGTACGGCATCGGCATGGTGGGAATCAGGAATACCACCCACTGGATGCGGGGTGGCACCTACGGGCTGTACGCTGCAAGAAAGGGATACGCGGCAATCATGTGGACCAACACAGAGTCCTGTATGCCGCCGTGGGGAGGCAGGGAATGCCGTCTGGGCAACAATCCCTTTGTTATGGCTGTGCCGTCTGCGGACGGGGGCGAACCTCTCCAGCTGGATATGGCGATGTCACAGTATTCCTATGGAAAACTGCAGGTTACCCGGCTGGCCGGGGAGAAACTGCCGTATCCAGGCGGATTTGATGATGAGGGCAGGCTGACGGACGATCCGGGCGCCATCGAGAAGTCCCGCCGCGTGCTGCCTGTGGGGTATTGGAAGGGATCGGCTTTTTCCTTTATGCTGGATATCTTGGGGTCGGTGCTCACGGACGGCATAGGGGCAGCCGGCATGGACCGGAAGGGATACGGCAGCTGCGGCGGCTGTTCCCAGGTGATGATTGTGGTGGATCCGGGCAGGACCACCACGGATGCCCACATGAAGGAAATTGTGGATACAGCCGTGCAGTATGTAAAAAGCTCGGCTCCGTCGGAGGAAGGCGGCAGTGTCAGGGCGCCGGGCCAGGGAAGCGCCCGGTTCCATGAGGAGCATGACAGGCTGGGAATTTATGTGGATGATGATGTCTGGAAGGAGATACAGTCCCTGTAGGCATGGGGACTGGTATTAGGAGGTTTTACCCATGAAGATAGAGGAAAAGAGACATGGAGAGACGGCCAGACAGTATGCGTACCGGACCCTGCGGGAGAATATCATATCTCTGGACCTGGAACCGGGGGCGCCCTTTAATGATGTGGAAATGTCCCAGATGATAGGCATCAGCCGCACGCCTGTGCGGGAAGCGGTCATACAGCTCAGCGAGGAATCCAGAATCATTGAGATATTTCCCCAGAGAGGGATGCGCATTGCGTTGATTGATGTGGAGCTGGTGGAGGAGGCGCGCTTTCTGCGTCTGGTCCTGGAGAAGGCGGCTGTGGAGCTGGTCTGCGGCCAGGCGGATGAAGAGGACCTGCGGTGGCTGGATGAGAATATCAGACTTCAGGAGTTTTATCTGGAGGGCGGTTCATCACGGAAGCTTTTGGAGCTGGACAATGAGATGCACCGGAAGCTGTTTTCCATCTGCCGGAAGGAGCTTACCTATGAGATGTGCCAGAGACTGGCGATTCACTATGACAGGATACGCAGCCTTTCCGTGGCAACGGTTAAGGACCATAAGATAATTGAGGACCATAAGAAATTGCTGGAAGCCATACGGCACCGCGATAAAAAGCAGGCCGCAGAGAGGATGGAGCTGCATCTGAACCGGTGGATGCTGAATGAGCAGATGTTCAGAAACCAGTACCCGGCCTATTTTAAGTAAATATTTCAGGTGGAAGTTCAGGGCAATATAATACCCCTGCGGCAATGTGGCCGCAGGGGTGTTTTGTAATAGTTTGGTATATTTTAAATTACCATATATTTACAGTCAGGCCAAGTCTTTAAATCCGGGCCAGATTCTGAAGGGCATGATCCTGAATAATGACCTCATAGTGCTCCTTGAAATATGCCTCGCTGGCAGATTCCCCTGAGAGCTTGGTGGCATACTCCGCCAATATATTGCACACACGGGAGAAATCCAGGTCGCCGCAGTCCAGGCGTTTTACAATGAGATAATACTGTCTGGTGCCGGGCTTCTTATACAGGGTGTTGACGCCGTCATAGATTCCGGATACGGCCCGGGAAGCCTCGCTTATGCGGTCCAGGCTGTTGAAATGGAAAATGCGGCTGCTGGCAACAGAGCCTGTATTCTTCTTGACGGCAGCATCCGGGGCACTGTCCGCGGAGCTCTCCTCCCCAACCTGTTCCACGGAACCTGGTTCCAGGTAATTCAGGGAATCGGAAGCGCCTTCCAGGAACTCGCTGGCTAACTGCGACACAAGAGAATTCTGGTTGTCGTCCGTGAAAGGTGAGAACTTGGCAAAACGGGTATCCAGCTCCTCCGGATCTTCGATTTTAGTGATGACCAGCATGATGCTCTCGCTGGACAGAGGAATCACCTCAACCATCAGAGGAATGTCCTCCGCCTCAAAGCCCAGTTCATTGGAGGCTTTCTGAATCATTTCCCGGAACAGCTTCCTGGCTTTTTCCGTTCCATAAGCCAGTTCTACCAGGTTTATATTGCGCGCACTTAAATCAAAGCTGGTCAATGTACAGCGAATCTGGTTTTCATTGATACGTTCTATCTTCATTAGGATCACTTCCTGTTCTGTGTCAAATGTGGTGGCATCTGCTTTGGACCAGGGTGTTTTTGGGAGACTCCAGGCCGAAAGTAAACTTCTACACTTTAAATATACTACATTACAGGTGGAAATATCAATCATTTCATAAAAATTTAAAAAATATCGTGCAGCAGGATGTTTTCCGGTGGTATAAATAGCATATGAAAAGCCATGGAAGATATAACGACCATAGACAGGTGACAAAGAAAAGGGTAAAATTGGGATATGAGATGATATTGTGACAAAGGAGGGGTGAGTAAAGAATACCATTTTATTTGGCAAATACCGTCTGCTGCACCAATTGGGAACAGGCCGGGCAGGAACCGTATGACTGGCAGTGCACATTGGCTTGGAGGAATACAGGGCCATAAAGTGCATCTCCAAGAGGGATGGGGACTATGACACCTTCTGAAGGGAAGCATTGGTGCTGAAGGAACTGCACCATCCCGGGATTCCCATGATTTATGATTTAGAAGAAGATTCCAAATTTTTTTATTTAATCGAGGAATATCTTGAAGGATATTCTCTATATGCCCTGATTGCAAATCAGGGGCCTATTCAAGAGGCAGAGGCAGTCCGTTACGGGATGCAGGTCTGCGGGCTTGTGGCTTACATGCATTCTGAATGACAATTCCCCTTTTTTTAACAATTTATGACAATAGAACAACAGAAATACGTTATTTTTGAGGTGTTCCAAAGGAAAGGGATGTCTCAATTTTTTATTTACACGCAACAAATTAGCAACTCATTAGCAATAAATACTTGACTGTCAGGCTGACTTCTGTTAGACTTCTATATAAGAAGTCAATGCGACTTCAATAATAAAGAAAGGGGATATATGGGAAAAAAGACGTTTACACTAAGATTGGATTCGGAGTTACATTCTTTTTTAGAAGAGGAAGCAGAACGCAATGGAATTACGAAGAACGATTATATACGTAATCTTCTTAAACGTGAAAAGGAAAACCCACCCAAAGAGATTGAGTGTACTTTTGCTGAGTTCCTTAAAACTTTAAAAGATTTTGAGGGTAGTGTAGAAACGCTCAATGAAAATGTAGATGCCCTGAATCAATTTGTTAATGCAAAAAAAGAGAAAAAATAAAAGCAACCGAACACTTTGGCGAGAGACGGTTACTTTTATTGGCACCAGAGGTTTCCCATCTGATAAATATATTATATCAGTTGGTGAATCTTCTTTCAATAACCAAAATTTGAAAGGAGTTTTATTATGCAGAAATTACAGGTAGCAGAAATCGAGGGCAAGCGAGTCTTGACAACATCACAGCTTGCAAAATGCTATGGGACTACGAGACAGGTTATTTCCAACAATTATACGAGAAACAGAGAGAGATACATAGCTGGCAAGCACTTCATTCCCCTTGAAGGACAACCTTTGAAGGATTTTAACGCTAGTCATCACATTGATGACAACCTTAAATTTGCCCATGTAATTTATCTCTGGACCGAAAAAGGCGCCCTACTCCATGCCAAGTCTCTAAACACGGACAAGGCGTGGGAGGTGTATGATTACCTGGTGGACTTCTACTTCCGGGCGAAAGAGAAGCCGGTTAAACAAAAGAAACCAGAGCCTAAGATGCCAGAAGTTAAAAGGACATCAGAAACCAGGATTCCCGTTATGAAGAATCCAATTAGTATTTTTAAGACCTTGCTTCAATTGGCGCATGATAAAGGGATAGAGGTTGATTCATATAATTTTGAAAAGGTGTATAGCGCCTTATATAATAGACAGATAGGGATTAGAACCCAACTTTTGTTGGAACAGGTAAATTACGAATTGGCTTACGAGTTATCCCATGCTTTAATTCATAACGACTGCGGCAATTTAATTGAAAGTCCAATACGTAAAGAATATGATATTCAAGCAGAACGGGCCGCAGAAATGATAATATCCTTACTCAATATCCAAGTAGCATAATTGACTTACAAGCACCCCTTGTATTACGGGGGCTTGTTTTGTTAATAGCCATAGTCTACCTTGTTTATTTCACTCAGTAATTCAGCCGGAGTCCGATGGGTATACACATTTTCCGTAAGGTCCTGTATTGCATGCCCAACGATGATTTTAAGACAATATTCATCAATGCCAGCCTGCTTAGCCTTAGTGATGAAGGTATGACGGGTGTCATGAGGTGTGTGTTTAGTTTTCATATCTGCCATGATGGCCCTAAAATGGTGGGCATACATATTATAGGTCACATCGTCTGCCCCTATCTTAAACAGTTTACCAGCATTGGTCCTTTGAGCAATCAAATTATATATTTTGTCATGGATGGGGATAATTCTATCCTTGCCAGCTTCTGTCTTACTACCGCCTACCATGTAGTGTTCTTTCAGATGGACATTACAGGATTGCAATGAGCATATCTCTCCCGGTCGCAGTCCCGTGTATAGTCCCACCAATACCATATCAACGCATTCCATATCCAACATTTTCCACAAATGCTGTACTTCATTGTTTGGAAATACAATACGGTTGATACTGGCATCGGGCCTGGATACCACATCAGTCAGAGCTGCATAATTTTTTTCCACAATTTCATATTTAAGCGCCCAATCATAGAGCTTAATTAGGAGGCTACGAACATCTCCGCGTATGATGGCGGATTTAGAAGATTCCTGGATAGCTACATCCAGGTCTATTGTTTTAAGTTCCCATAGCTTTTTATCGTGTATGGAGGAACAGGCCCTAAGGGCATCACTCCACGCTTTCTGTCGGCCGGCAGATAGTTTCTTTGATGCAAAATATTTGGATGCCCATTCTTCATAGGCTTGTGCAATTGTGGTCTCATATTTCTTGTCATAAGGAGTTTTGTTATACTCTATCAACGCTTGATAGGCTTCATTATAGGTCTTAAAGCTGGCCTTCGGTTCGATTGGCTTCTGTATTGGCTTTCCAAAAGGAGTTCTCCCAATAGTCTTCCTGGCGTAGTAGGGTTCCCGTCGTCGTGGCCCTTGGTAGGATATAGAGCCAAACCCATTAGGAAGACGCATCCTGGATGGAGGTTTAGTCCTTGGGGGAGTATGGGGGCGTGCAGGTTCCTGTGACAATGAGATGGGGCATCCGCAGTGCGGACAGGCCTGAGCCTTATCACTTACCTTACCTTCGCATTCTGGACATTGTATGAGTGCCATTGTTATCATCCTTCCTGTTGCGATATCGCAACTATTTTTGGGTACAAAAAATACACCCATTGACCGGATGTATTTAAGGATGATATAATATGGCTGTCGAGACCGATATTATCATCCGGATCATACCCGGCAATAGTATCCATTAAAAGCTCTTGTGCTACCAGCGCAGGGGCTTTTTATTGGTTTTTAAATGTTGTTATCCTTCTTCTATTACATGCATCCATACCAGACGCCGGATGTTAAAAACTGGTTCAAACGTTACGAGATAATTGCCATGTACAATGCTAATTCCAATTTTTGAGCGATAACTATTTATAGCCTCCTGTAAAAATGCTTCTGTTACTTCAAGATGTTCTGCAATTTCATATCGGTTCCTACAACCATGTTCCCATGCAGCAATGAGTTTGTCCAAGGTGATCATTCTATTATACGCCCAGAGCCTGGCCGTATGTTCTTGCTTTCGGTTTTCTGGTTTGGTGGGGTCGAGAATATTACCAACAGTAGTATGAAAGTGTCCCATTTCTTCTGCAGTGGTGCAGGCTTTTTCAATCGAGGTTTCAAGTCTATCGCTTAATCCAATTACTTTCCCATTAATAAGTCCATTGGACCGTGACTCAAAGTGTACATTCTCCAGGACAAGGACATCATCTTGTGATGCCTCATCCAAAAGTTCCTCATATGTTGTCATGTGCTATGGGTTACCTCCGGTCAGATAATTATTTTCCATTTAGCTTCTTAAGTTTCGCAAGGTCTGATTTTACTTTGTCCAGTTCCCCTTCTTCATCAAGGTGGTCATTGTGGGCCGCAGCCAAATAAGAAGTAGATGCTTCAGCAACCATAGAATGTTCTGGAGGGGTAAAATCATATTTCACTGGTTTCTTTTCTGTATATATCTTTGCAAGGTCCTCCAGGTTGTCCAGAGCCTTTTTCTGACCAATTTCATTAAGCATTGAGTAATATTGCATAAGTCTTAGTGCGCGCTCTTTTTTTGGAGGACTCATGTATTCAACAATACAAAGGATTTTATTATCAGGTGAGACAATGGCTATATCTGGTTTGACTTCTTCCCAGCCCATGAGATAAGCAGGGGAAACCTTTCCTATTTTGGCAACGGCCTCAATTTTATCGGAAGGAATATTCGTAATAATGTTGTTTTCATATTTATAGAGAGTCTGCTTTGAGACATTGATTCGGTCTGCAAAGTCTACTTGGCTGATGCCTAATCGCTCTCTTAAATTTTTAATACGTTCACCAACGGTCATTTTGCCACTCCCTTTCATATGGTAACTTAATAGTATCACAAAAATGTTTTAAATGCAATAAAAAATATCTTGACAAGTTACAAAAAAGTGATATTATAGTAGTAACTTATAAAGTTACGAAGGGAGGTAAACGGTCCATGATTAAAACTAATGAATTAAGAGGCGTTATTGCTAAAAATGGTTACTCTCAATCAGATATTGCGGCTAAGATTGGAGTTACCCCAAAAACATTTTATGAAAAGATGAAAAATGGCGTTTTTGGTAGTGATGAAATTCAGGTTATGATTGATGTGTTACATATTGATGATCCAATGCCTATTTTTTTTGCTAAAGAGTAACTTGAAAAGATACCTAAAAAAGAAGATGAGTGAGATGAAGTGTCCAAATTGCAAATCAGATGTGAACGTTGTAGATAATTTCTTCATGTACTGCGGGGCAAGACCTGTAAGGAGATTGTATCACTGGGAGGGAAGCAAAACAATATGACGATAGGCTATGAAGAGAGAAATAGTTAAGAAAAGGAGAGTGATAACATGTCGATGGAAGAACAACATGAAGCAGTACAGGAAATGCACCTGGCCCAGCAAATAGCGGAGCATGTGGCCCATATCCTTATGTCAGCGGTGCAACCATACCCAGAGTTTGGTACTGGCGGTGTCCCTATGGCAGTGGCCGCGGAGGTTTACGGAAAGGATGCGGCATGGGTGCGCGAGGGTATAGATGCTGGATGGTTGCCGATAGGCAGATGTACCAAGCGCCAGAAGAACCGGAGCTTTTACATATCACCCAAGAAACTATGGGAAGACACAGGCTATGTATGGAAAGGAGAGACTAGCCAATGAGAGCTAAAACATTTGAGGAGTACCGTATCCGTGCCAAGACAGCGGTCCAGTATCCTGGCTGGCGTCTGGACATTACCGGGCCAGGAACAGCGGTGATGACCAACATCATGGGGCGGCGACGGTTGCTGACATTTCGGCGGTGCAGGAGACTCCGTGACGGTCCAATTATGAGGGCAGCCAAGTGGATTGTGCCGGCGGTTATCCTGATGGGCGGGATGGTGGTGGCAACTGGTTGGATTATTGCGCTGGTTATGGGCGTGAGGTTGTGAAAGGAGGAAACGGATTGAACAAGACATATAAGGTGTTTTTAACAAGGAATAGAGAAGTGTCCGGTCTTCTGGCAGACGCTCTTTGGGAACAGTATAAGCAGAATGAAGAATGTTCAAGTGGCTTTGGCTATGCTGATAATGATGACAGGATTCCTGAGTTGTATCACGACTGTGGTTATTTCTACGCAATGGTCGAGTATAAGAGCGAGCAGCCAAAGTATGAATTGATATTTGCATAGAAGGGAGGTAGGAAGAAGTGTTTGGAGGCATAAAGAGCATTGCGGAGCTTGCGGTCAGGGATTGGTGCCGTGCCATTGGGCTGGACATGCGTTATATCAAGCTGGGTGTAGATGGCAATGAGGCCATGATAGAGGACGACATCGGTAACACGCTTCGGCTGGTTTATGACAACGACACCAAGTCTGTCTATGTCAAGGAGTGAGGAGGTGCAGGACGATGAAAAAGAAAGATGACTTAGAGGCCATTGTGGACCTGCTACATGAATGGTGTGCGGAATATGGAGAAGAATATGTCTCCGCCTGTATTATTAACGGTATGGGACGTGCAAGCAATGACCACACATTACCTGCTGATGAACAGGTTTATATATTGAAAGATTACGAAGAGATGGACCCCAGCGGCGGCAACCGCAAGAGGCCCATGGACAAATAGTTTAGCACACCCTTAGTATAAGGGATTATGGAGGAAAAATCAAGGAGGATTAAGACTATGACTATGACAGTAGTATTTGAAGATTATGAGGACATGATGAACTTTGCAAAAAAAGGTGATGGGACAGGCAGTTTCCAGCGACAACGCATCCCAGAGGCCCACGGCGGAGAACATTTTGGGGATTACCCCGGAAACCTTTACGACGGCATCTAGCCAGCAGATGCCTGTCACCCCGCCGGTCCAGCAACCTGCCCCTGTGGCTCCGCCGGTCCAGCAGCCTGCCCCCGCAGCCACAGTAACCCCTCCGGTTCAGCCTGTGGCCACTACCACGCCAAGCTACACACTGGATGACCTGATGATGGCAGCCATTCCGCTTATGGACTCAGGCAAGCAGCCGGAGCTGCTGCAGCTTATCCGGAGCTTCGGGGTGGAGGCGCTGCCGTTCCTGCAGCCGGAGCAGTATGGTGCGTTTGCAACCGCGCTCCGTGGACTGGGGGCACAGATATGATGGGGGGGACACGCAGAAAGGGCCCACGCACTCCTAAGTGCTTCGGGCGCTTATCAGTGGATGGCCTGTACCCCCAGCGCCAGGCTCCAAGAGCAGT
>JAJQEA010000331.1 GCA_021201905.1 Clostridia bacterium | reverse complement strand
TATATTCTGTTCATTCACCCCTCCCCCAGCAATATAATCCACCTGCGGGAACGGCCCTTTTAATGCCTTTATATACTTCATATCAAATGCATCTGCGGGAAACAATTTCAAAAGTTTTAATCCCCTCCCCAAAGCCTTTTGTACCTCGCTGGGTGTTAAGACTCCAGGAAGAATCTCTAACCCTTTTTCCATTGCGTAACAAATTAAATTTTCATCGTAGCCAGGAGTTAAAATAAATTTTACATTTAACTCCAATAAAACATCTATCTGTTCTGTCTTTGTGACAGTTCCTGCTCCCACATTAAGCTGCCCAAACAAATTAGAATTCAGGATTCTTCTAATGCATTCGATTCCCTTGTCATATTCACTCAACGAGACTTCGATTGTATCGATTCCCTCTTCCTCCAATATGGAAACAATATCAATGATGTATTCAGGTTTTACATCTCGGATAATTGAAACGATTCTTTTGTCTTTTAGCATAATTTTCCCTCTTCTTATCCTATCTACCGGAAAACCTCTCCAGGTATACCATTTAAACAATATTCCATTTGCTCCCTGAATGGATATCCTTCCGTATCACCAGATACTTCTGTAGCCATGGTACCTGCAATCCCTCCCATTTTTCCGCAGGTATATAAATCTTTACCTTCTAATATACCTGCAAGAAAAGCAGCATTGAAAGCATCGCCTGCCCCAATCATATCCTCCGGACTACATTTAAAAGGAGGTATATGATAATGTTTTCTTCCATCATATACATCAGCTCCATTGCCCCCATCTTTTATAGCCAGAAACTGAAGGCGGTTATTCTTATAAAGTTCATCTGCTAAAACGTCCGGTTTATCTGTACCATAAATTACCTTTGCTTCTTCCAAACCCAACATTAACACAGAACACCTGTCTCCAATCTCACGGAGTAGCTTTGAATAATCATTACTTCCCCAAAGCTTTTTTCGTATATTGGGATCAAAACTAATCATATTTCTTCCATCCATACGTTCCAGAATACAGAACACAGCTTTTTTCAACGATTCACTTAAAATTGGCGTTATACCTGTCAGATGTATGATGTCTGCCTGTTCAATATAATCCCAAGGAAGTTGTTCTGCTGATATATAGCTTGCGGCAGAATCACTCCGGTAATAATACACGCTTGTATCCTTTCCCGGATGTATTTCTTTAAACATAATTCCTGTATGATGTTGTGAATCAATCATTACCCTCGAAGTATCCACGCCTTCACTGCGAATTTGATTAATAATAAAATGGCCGAATTCATCATTTCCCACTGAGCTGAACCAACCCGCATCATGCCCTAATTTGCTAAGACCAATTGCCAGATTACTCTCAGCGCCCGCAATCCGTATATCGTATGTATTATTATATCTCAATAATCCCCGCTGTCTTGGAACAAACGCAGCCATGGTCTCACCTATTGTAATGACATCCAAATACTCCCCTCCTTATACAAAGCGGATACTTACATTTTGTAAATATCCGCCCCTAAATTACTTATCTGATAATTTTAAATAATTGTAGATAGTAAATCGGGATATCCCAAGAAAATCAGCCACCCGCTCTGCCGATTTCTTTATGAGAAATGCTCCTTTATCATCCAGATATTTGACTACCTCTACTTTCTCTTCCTTTGTCAGCTGATTAACGTCCTTGCCTGTCATGTTGACTGCATCTTCTATCATCTCATCCAACAACTCGTCAATATTACTTGTAAATACTTCTTTATTATGGTGGTTAGAACCATAATTAGTCAGATAGCTAATTGCTTCCTGCCCCTTAAGAATCTCTGTAATGTCAAAGTTAATACACAGACTTCCGACAACCCGGCCTTCTTTATCTTTTAAATATTTGCTGGAAGATCGCAGTATCTGGCCATTCCTGGTAGAATTGATGTAGTTATATGTATCCTCGGGCTGGGCTGTCCCTTTTAATATTTTTAACCCTGCATCGGTTCCACCATCTCCTAATTTTCTTCCTGTCACATGTCCATTCCATATAGCCACAATGGTATTTTCATAAGGCTTGGTCAGATCATGGAGCACTACCTCACAGTTTGGCCCAAATTGTTCAGCTATACACTTTCCTATCCCATAGAGAAGCTCAAAATTTTCCTCGACAAAGCTCATATGTATTCTCCTGTCATCATGACTTTTAATACTAAAAGTTTACCAACAAATGGCAGAACTGTAAATACCGGGAATCTTCAAACCTTACGTATTTACAATATCTTTGCGAGAAAATCTTTGGCCCTTTGAGTCTTTGTGCATTCAAAGAATTCCTGGGGTGGAGCATCTTCCATTATCACCCCCTGGTCAATAAATAATATTCTGTCCGCAATCTCTCTTGCAAATCCCATCTCATGGGTTACCATCAGCATTGTCATTCCATCAGAGGCCAACTGTTTCATTACACCTAGAACTTCTCCAACCATTTCTGGGTCCAGTGCGCTGGTAGGCTCATCAAATAACATGATCTTAGGTTCCATTGCCAGAGCTTTTGCAATAGCCACACGTTGCTGTTGACCTCCCGAAAGCTGTCCGGGATAGGAATCTGATTTAGATTCCAATCCGACCTTTTTCAAGAGTTCCTCTGCCCTCTTTTTAGCTTCATCTTTCCCACATTTGCGAACCTTTATAGGAGCCAGCATGATATTTTCCAATACTGTCATTTGGAGAAATAAATTAAACTGTTGGAATACCATCCCTATCTCTTTTCTAACTTCAGTAATTTTAGTTTCCGGCGAAGTCAATTCGTTTCCATCAATTATAATTCTTCCGCCATCCGCCTTCTCCAGTTTATTCAAACATCTTAGAAATGTGCTTTTTCCTGAACCTGATGGTCCTATCACACATACAACCTGCTTTTCATCTACAGAACAGTTTATTCCCTTTAGAACATCCACTCCGCCAAAGCTCTTTTTTAAATCCTGTACTTCTATTATCATCTCCAACACTCCTTATTTTATCTTCATTCGTCGTTCTGTATAAGAAGACAACATTGACAGTGAATAGCATATGACAAAGTAAATTACTCCTACACACAAAAATGTTAGCAAAGGCTGCATTGTCAGATTACCAACCGTCCTTCCTGCCCTGGTCAAATCAATATAACCAATGACGAATACAAGAGATGAATCCTTAATTAAGGCTATGATAAAACCAACTAGTGAGGGTATCATATTTCTTATTGCCTGGGGCATTATTACAAAACAGTATTTCTGAACAATGGTAAGTCCCAGAGAATCGCTTGCTTCAAACTGGCCCTTTGGTATTGCAGCTATACTTCCTCTGACAATCTCACCAATATATGCGCCTGCATAGAGACTTAATCCACTTAAACTGGCTGTAGCCTGTGATACGTTCATGCGGAACAAAATAGGAATTGCATAGTATATAAAAAACAAAATGATCAGCAGTGGTATTCCGCGAACCAGGTTTACGTATGCCCTGCACAGGCTTCTTATAATTTTATTTGAGGATAATTCACCCATTCCCAGAAACAATCCTAATATACAGCCCAAAATAGTCGAAGCAATGCATATCCATAAAGTCAGACCCGCACCTCTTAAAAGGGCAACTATATGCATCCATCCAAATTGTTCAAACATTACAGCAACCCTCTTTTCTACCATGAAAATAATTTCTTCTCACATTTTCTGAATAAAGCTACAAACAGTATGGTAATTATATAATACATTGCTCCGCTAATTAACAGAACTTCAAATACCCTGGCCGTACTGGATTGAAGGTTAAATGTAATATACGTCAATTCAGGCATTGATATTGTTGAAGTCACAGATGAAAAAAGAAACAAAAGTATGAATTGATTAATTAATGCCGGGAACGCATTTTTCAAAGTCAACTTTAATCGTATGTTTAAAAAAATCTGCCTTGGCGTCATTCCTAAAGCCATTCCGGCTTCCTGAAGGCCATATGGAATACTCTGAAATCCAGAACGCATGATTTCTGCTATATATGCTCCCCCATTAATTACCATGGCAATGACCGATGCGGTCAAGGGCGATAAATCCACTCCTATTTCTGGAAGGCCAAAATAGAGGATATACAATTGTACCAGCATAGGGGTATTACGTATCAGCTCTATATATCCCTTTGAAACAGTGCTGACACTTTTATGGGTATTGCTTTTTCTAAGATAAGCCGCTATTCCAACTATCATGCCTAACGCCATTGAAATAACAGTGAGTAATATACTATACCCCAAGCCGGTAAACATGTCATTGATATAAGGTATTACATCTTTAAAATACAATTTCATGATTACTCTCCAATCACATACCTTCCGCGTTAATTTGTTAATATGTCATGAGTTTCGGCATATCCCTTTTAAATGCATCCTTATAAAATTCATTAATCTGTCCGTCATACAGGGCGTTCCTGATAAAATTATTTAAATATTCCATCCAGGCTGCATCTCCCTGTTTGACAGCCATACACATATAACTGGACTGCTGGGTATTTACCGGCATCACATCCACATCATCGTTGTTAGCTGCTAAATCATTTACTGTTGTCACATCTTCCAGTAGCACATCCACTTTTCCTGCCCTCAGAGCTGTAAACGCATCTGCAATTGCATCAAATCGAACGATTTCTGCGGTTTTAAAATTTTCAGTAGCAAACGTATCATTAATCGAACCTCTGGCCACAGATATCTTTTTCCCTTCCAGGTCATCCCAGCTTTCTAATACATGGTCAGATTTACATAGACCTATGATACCGCCGGATGCATAAGGATCGGTGAAGGCCACAGACTTAGCCCTCTCATTAGTAGCAGTCAAACATGCTATTACTACGTCTGCTTTATCACTTTGAATCATAGGAACTCGTCCTGCACCATCCGTATTTTGAAATTCCAGCTCAACTCCAAGAGATTCTGCCAGCAGCCTAGCTATATCTGCATCTATACCATGATAATCATTATCTGTCCCCAGAGTACTCCATCCGGGATTATCTGGTAAAATAGCAACCCGCAGTTTTCCGCTCTCCAATACTTTATTGAGAGTGCTTGTCTCTGTTGTCTGTGTCCCTCCACTGCTGCCGCAAGCTGTTATCATCATTGCGGTTGCTGCCATCACTGCTATCATTTTCTTTTTCATAGTTATAATCCTCCTTTGTCAACTATACCTTTTTCACTATTCTTATAAACCTATCCACTTCTTCGTAACAGTTATAAAAATGAAGCGATGCCCGAATTCCTCCTCTCGTTGAAAATTTATATCCGGCTGCCTTTAAATCGTTACTGATTTTATCAATATAATCCGATGTAAAAAGTGTGATTCCTGATATGGTAGTACAATCGGATAATATCTTTATTCCATCTATTTTCATAAGTCCGTTTCTGAGATGACTAGAAAGTTCGCAAATTCTTTGGCGAATGGCTTCCTCCCATCCATCCGTAAACATAAGACAGGCTTCCAGTCCGTATAATGCTGAGAAATTCATATTACCTGTCTCATATCGTTTTGCACCCTCAAATACATCAATCCGAAATTCACTGTAATTGAACTTATCCTTCATTCCTGCCCATCCCAGCCACGGATATCCCAGTCGGTTAAGCATCTCTTGCCTGATATAAACAAACCCAATTCCATCAGGTCCCATCATCCATTTAAAAAAAACCACTCACAAAGATATCGCAGGGAATATCCTTAACATTGATTGGTATCTGACCTAGACCCTGTATTCCGTCAATGATATATGTAACTCCACGTTCTCTGCAGATGTCTCCAATTGTCTCAATATCAGTCACTGACCCATTTGCTGCTATTACCCAGCTTAAACTGACCACCTTTGTATGGGCATCCATATGATTTCTGATTTCTTCTGCAGAAATTCTTCCATTGACTGTTTGTACTATTCTTACTTCTACACCCTCCCATTCTAAATTAAGCCAAGGATATATATTGGAAGGAAACTCCATGTCCGAAACAATAACATTATCACCTGATTTTAATTCAAGTGCTTTTGCTGCAAAATTTAACCCCATGGATGTATTCTGTATAAAGAATATTTCATTTGCCTGAGCCCCTATTTTTTTGCAATCAAATTCCTACAATGCTCCGTAGTCTGCCAATACTTGTCATACTCTGGTCCTGCCTCATTACGACGGCAGTTATATTCATTGATTGCATTTATTACTGGCACTGGCATATAAGAAAGTGCTGCGTTGTCAAAGTTAATAACTTCACTGTGTATCCCCATATTGCGTATCAGTTCATTAATATCCTTCATACCCGTCTCCTGTTTTTAAATTTTTGTTTATATTAAGTCTATATTAGTTTCAACATTTTGTCAATATATTTATGTGCATTTTGTTGATAATTTTGTTTTTTTTCATCATTTTATTTTACGTTTTTCACCTTATATTTTGTTTTTGCGGTTGATTTTTAAACAGTTTGTGTTATAATGATTTTATCAAATGCAACTTTTTGTTTAATTTAATCAGGAAAGGAACGAATAAAATGAATAATGTATATGACAAACTTAAAGAAATGGGTATTGTACTGCCTTCACCTCCCCCAAAAGGAGGAATATATTCTCCTGTCAAGGAATTTGGAGAAAATTACCTATATTGCTCAGGATGCAGTCCAGAAGTAAATGGACATAATTTCATTGGAAAATTAGGTTCAGATTTTACGGTTGAAGAAGGCCAATTGGCTGCAAAGAACTGTATATTGAATTTATTGGCAAACCTTGATCATTATTTAGGCGACCTAAACCGAATTCGATGCTTTTCTAAACTTCTTGGTTTTGTAAACTGTACAGATAAATTTGAACAGCAGCCTCAGGTTATCAATGGCGCTTCCGAGCTGTTAAAAGAACTCTTTGGAGATGAGATTGGACTTCCTGCCAGAAGCGCCATTGGAACTAATGCGCTGCCAGGAGGTATTGCGTGTGAGATAGAGCTTTTGTTAGAGTATAAGTAAAACATCTTCGCTCTCTATACTAATAAAAATGGGGAAGGCATCCTGTTGGTGGATCCTTTCCCCATTTTTTCTTTCTAGGTAGCAAATTGTATTCCGGAAACCTTCTTTTTCCATCTACCAACTAATTTTTCATGCAAAGGTACATTTATTGGCACACCTTCTGCCAAAAATATAGTGCCACATCTATAACCAGCTCTATGAGTGTGCCGCCAAATTACTTTTAGAAGAGTATCTTACTCCCCGTCCAGCTCCCCCTCGTTTGCCTCTTCCCTGCATATCTCCTGTGCAGACTGAAAATCCGTCACAGCCAGCTCCATCATGGCCTGGGAATAATTTACAGACATCCTGACATATTTTCCTTTTTCCCTGGCTGCCTCAGACGCGATTCCCGCAATCTGCTCCAGCACCTCCCTGGTCAGATATCCTCCCCGCCAGTGGAACACATAATAGGGCTGTTTCTTTCTCAGCACCGCCTTAAAGCGTCCGGCCACGTCCTCCAACTTAGTCAGGGACAGCCGGTTCTCCCTGTAATAAAACCTTGTGCCATCCGTACATGACGGCACCTTATACACCAGGGGCTGGTGGTCCTTAAATATCATCCTGTCATCCAGATTAAAATAATCAAACCGTTTCTGTCCATACCGGCCCAGGGAATTATCAAAGGTGGCATCCAGATGGTACCATGTGTTTTTAAGCTTCACCAGATTCCATGCATGGCGGTACCGGATTCCCCTGTCAGGAGCTGATTCACTTATGGCTATGAGGCACTCCAGCCCCAGCCTGTCACACAGTATCTTTACGGTCTTGGCAATGCCTTCGCACACTCCGATTCCCTGCTGGAGAGGGCCTATAATCTCGTGAGAATACTGTTTTTTCAGTTTGTCATATGTTACATTGGAGCAGATAAAGTCATGGACATACTTCTCCTTTTCCTCCGGCGTCATCCCCTCTGCCTGCCGTACCAGGCGGCTGATTCTGGATTCCAGGGCTGTTTTCATCTCTTTTATTTTCTTCTTCTCAAACATATATTCCGGAATCATCTGCACATACTCTGAATTCTGGGCAAACCTGTAGTGAAAGCCCTCCACATAAAATATGGCCGGATGGTCCAGGCGCAGCCGGAAAAAAAATATCTGACAGCTCTTTTCCATCCAGGCGCAGAACCGGAAATTCCGGCGACAGTGACTCAAATCCATCCAGCATGGCCCTGTAGGCGTTCTGCTGCGCTTTATTCATCTGCTGGTAATAAAATTCCTGTTTCATATCCGTTCCACATATCCTTCTTAAGTCTGTTTGTCCTGCCTCTGAAAGAAAAGGCAGGATCCATGCACCTTCCGGTACATCTTCCTGCCTTGTATTCTCTCCTGTTATCAGCCGACACGCAATTTAAACTTCTGTACTTCCCGGTCGGAATCTACTTTTTCAATCATGGCTCCCAGTCCCTGGAGCTTTTCTTCAAAACACTCATATCCGCGCTGGATATAACCAATTTCATCCACCACTGTATACCCGTCAGCGGCCAATCCTGCAATCACAAGGGCTGCTCCCGCTCTCAGGTCCGGCGCGTTGACTTGGGCTCCAGTCAGGCGTTTTACGCCGTCTATGACAGCCACATTGCCCTCTACCTTTATATTGCTGCCCATGCGGGCCAGCTCGTCCACATATTTGAATCTGTTCTCAAAAATGCTCTCCGTCACCATGCTGGTGCCGTTGGCCAGGACCAGGGCAACCGACATCTGGGGCTGCATGTCCGTAGGAAAGCCGGGATAAGGAAGGGTCTTTATATCCGTGTGTCTCTGGGAAGGTTTTCCCACCACCCGGACAGCGTCATCAAATTCAATCACCTCACAGCCTATCTCCGTCAGCTTGGCGGAAATGGCTTCCAGATGCTTGGGAATCACGTTCTTAACCATGATATCGCCTCTGGTGGCAGCCGCGGCGCACATGAACGTACCTGCCTCAATCTGGTCTGGTATAATGGAATACTCGGTACCATGGAGACGGTTTACACCTCTGATACGAATTGTATCCGTACCAGCTCCCTTTATATTGGCGCCCATGCTGTTTAAGAAGTTGGCAACATCAACAATATGGGGTTCCTTGGCAGCATTCTCCAGAATGGTCTGTCCCTCTGCCAGGGCCGCGGCCATCATGATATTAATCGTAGCTCCCACAGACACCACGTCCAGATAAATGTGGCTTGCCACCAGGTCGATGGCATGGGCTATGACAGCCCCGCGCTCAATGGTCACCTCGGCCCCCAATGCCCTGAATCCCTTGATATGCTGGTCAATGGGCCTGCTGCCGATATTGCATCCCCCCGGAAGGGGAACCTGCGCGCTCTTATATTTGCCCAAAAGGGCTCCTATGAAATAGTAAGAAGCCCGTATCCTGCGTATATACTCATCATCCACAGATACCTCGCTTATATTGTTCCCGTTTATCTTTACAGTGTGTTGGTCAATCCTGTCAACCCTTGCACCTATTTCCTGAATCGCCTCTAACAGTACATTGATATCCCTTACATCCGGCAGATTATCAATCACCACATCATCGTTAGTCATGATAGAAGCAGCCAGTATTCCCAGTGCGGCATTCTTGGCTCCGCTAATGGTCACATCCCCCACCAGTGGATTCCCGCCTTTGATAATATATTGTTCCATTCCACACCTCTGATTTTTATTTAAACAAATCCAATATATAAGGAAAATACTCCTAAAGAAATCTTTAAAAATTTGTTCATATTTTATTTACATCTTCTTAGATTATACCATAAGAATCAGATTTGTAAAGTAAAACGAAAATGCACGCCCTAAAGGACACTGCTTACTCCACCGCCAAAGCGCACAGAAAATCATTCTGCAGGTTCTTGAAATACTCTGTGGCATCGTTCAGTCCCATCTTCTGTGTCTCCTGTGTCTGGGGATCATAGAGCGTCACATTGTACTGGTCGTAGCCGGACAAAAGCACATACTGGCCTGATTCCACATAGGCAATCACAGGAATACCCTTGTCAATATAATACAGCATCTGGCTCAGACTGCATCCTCCCGCGTCGATGAGTATAAGCCCGTCCTCATAGACGCGGCTGCCGTCAAATGAATCCAGATACTTTGTCACCTTCCTGGCCTCATCCACCGGGGATTTAATATTGCGAATGGGCTGCCTGTTGATTCTGTCCCACACAATATGCTGGCTGCTGTCCGTCACATAGCCCATCTGCCCATAGGCCATTTCCACAGCCTGGCTGAAGTTTCTGGATGAACCGATATAATGTCCGCCACCGTAAGCCTTAAATACCATGCCGTTATCAGATGATGCGGAAGCAGCGCTTCCCGTATCCAGAACACTTGTATATTCATAGGAAAATGCCTTTGGCGCAGATGTACGGACCTTATCCCCGTTTATTTCCGAATCTGACTGGACAAAATAAACCTTCCCCTTATCCTGGGAAGCAAACCAGCCGATTCCCTCCAGGGGGTCCTTTTCCACCCTCTGGTTGCATACAATGGTATCCTCGTTCTGATACAGATACTGGTTTTCTCCCAGCGGCACAAGACATTTCAGGTGAATCCTCCCGTCCTGAGCCACCACATCCGTAATATAGATGCCATCCTTTCTGTATTCACTCTCCACCTGCATCTGTGTATCCACAATGTACATTGCATACATGGGCATCCCCTTCATGCGGCCATTGACAATCCACTTGTCCTTGGAGCTGCTCAGCCCATATATCAAATCATTTCCAACAAATCCCAATACTCTGACGTAATCATTTACCTCCCCCACGATTTCCTGTTTCTGGGAGGTATTAAAATCCATGACATGAACCTTCTCCGATTCATACAGGTTCTGTCCTTCCTGCCATGCAAACCGGCTGGCATCTCCGCTGACAGCATAGCTTCCCTCTGTCAGTCCCTGGGCTACTACAAGGGACTCGTTGCTCTTAAGATCGATACCGTACACAGTACCCTGAAGCATAATGTACATCATGTCATTCTCACTGAGATAGGACAATTTATCGATGTCCGCTTTCACCATATCGTAGGATTCAGACGCAGGCAGGAAGAATTTTTCCTGTACCGTGTCCTGCTCCTTATCATAGTGATAAAATACCGCTCCCATCCGTCCTTCGTACTTGCCCCGGTTCATGTATCCATATACCAGAAAATCCATGGCGCCGTCGTCCTGCACGGACAATATCTTTATATCGTGCCTGTCGTAACCGCTTCTGACACCGTCGTCCGAATTGCTTCTGAAGGAAAATACGCATACCGCCTGCTTATCATCATAATCATAACACCACAGGTCCCCACCTGTTTTAAATGCCACATACTTGGATTTTGGACTCTTCATCGTCCTCACCTTGTTGTCATTTGAAATACCAAGAAGAATCTTTTTGCCTGAAAAAGACTGGTGGCCGCCGTCAAACACTTCATTGGCATTCCGCTCGTAATTCATCAGGTAGATTCTCTGCTCATTCCACTTCATGGTAAAATTATCTTCCGCGTCAACCAGGGAACGTGTTCCGTCCTCCTCATTGATGGCAACCTGATACCGAATCTGAATTTGTCCCATGATGCCGTCAAACTCCTGGAGCGTCACCAACGGCTCTCCCACCATCTCCACATCCAGACCATCCCAGGTCAAATGGCTGAAGCTGGCCCTGATGGTAACATGGCCCAAGGAGCTGTTATCCTCTGTGTCATTGGTTTCCAGGTAGGATACCAGGTCTCTTGCCTGATTATAGTCCAGGCTCTTTCTGGTAAACTCCCCGGCCAGACTGACCATATCTGACGCATATGTGTTGTCCGGCCACATGATTCTGGTATAATAATGCAGTTCCTTTTCACCCGTGGACACGGTGATTGACAAAAAATAGGTTTCATTCCTGGCCAGCAGGTTTTGAATGGGAAGCACCGCGCTGACACTTCCGTCCCCGCTGTTCCAATCCTCCACTTCCGTTCTCTCCACCAGCCTGTCCATGGTAAGATTTCTCACCTCATAATGGATTCCGGTAACGGTGTTTCCATACTCCTGAATCCGGATATGCAGCCCACGGTCTTCAGGCAGCACAGAGATACTCTCCCTGGCTGCCTGATTCCCCATGTCCTGCATGTATCCATGCAGACAATTGATTTCCTGACCTCCCAGTTGGGTATAAACCACTGGCAAAGACGGTTCTTCCATGGATGTATATACAGCTGATTCTTTTTCCATTGTGTTTCTGGCACTGATAAAATACACCACCAGTGCTCCTATAAATATCAGGAACAAAATCCCTGCTTTTTGCAATATTTTTTTCATATGTGATTTTTATCCTCTATACTGGTTGCTCTGTATTATTTCTATTTTATATAATATCCAGTAAAACTACAACTTAATCTTTTCGGAATTTTATTAATAATCTCTTTGCTGTTCCTACAAGGCGCAAAGACCTCTGGCGCACCTTCTGTGGAACATTTCATTCAGCAGCAGCACCTTAACCATGTCTCTGAGCCAGGAGGGCCTGTTTCCGTGCTTAAGAGGCGGAACCGGTCTGGGTGGCCTCGGCGGCTGCGGTGGTCTGGGCGGAGGCGGCGTTGGCCTCGGCGGCTGTGGCGGTCTAACTGGTCCGGGTCCTCCCACTGGCGGTCTGTCCTGATTAGGTCCTGACGGCGGTATTACTGGTCCTGGCCCCATAGGTGGACGGTCCGGTCCTGGCCCCATGGGTGGGCGGTCCGGTCCTGGCCCCATGGGTGGACGCTCCGGTCCTGGCCCCATGGGCGGCCTGCCCGGATTATTTCCCATGGGTGGTCTGTCTGCCCCCTGACCCATATTAGGTCGTCCACCCATTCCTCCATTTCCAGGAAATCCAGGTTCTCTCCCTCTCATTTCCTGGGTTTCCATTATGATTCCGGTTGGGTTTACCACTGATTCCCTGTACCCCCGGAACTCATTATGAATATTGGAATCAGACAATTCCTCCTGTGATTCTTCTGTGGTTGACACATCCGCCTCACCTATGTTTTCAGCCGGAGCATTCTCTAAATCCTGCTCCATCTGTGCGTCATCATCCTCTGTAAATAAATCTGCATCCAGCCGTTTCATATCTTTTTTGAGTTCTGCCATTTCCATAACAGCCTTATCATTTTCTGATATGTTCCACATGCCTCTGACCTTTTGTGCGCCCTCGGATGCAATCACCGTATCACAAATTGTATCACAAAGCCGGTTAATCATCATATGGTCAGGATACTCGTCATACATGGGACTGTTTTTATAATCTAATCTGTCGCAAGCTTCTGCCACATAACCCTGTAGAATTCGTATTCTTGACGGATACATGCTTTTCAGGTATTCAATGTCCTGCATCTACTCTCCCTTTTCCAGTTTTCTCTTACCAATATCATATGCGGTCCAAATCCATTATGCGCCAACTTTCCGCACCTTTTCTAAAATAAATAAAAGACCGGATAATTTCCAGTCTTTTACAATTATTGCAGATTTAATTTTTCTTGATATAACCGAGCGCCTGCTCCAATGCCTCCTGTTCCTCATTTCCCAGAACAATATCGGTCTGTCCCATATCCACCACCTTGATATACAGATAACAACCCTCTCTGCTGTGGACACAGTTTAATACAAATCCGCTGTTTGTATAATCCAACATGGCAAATGCAAAACTGAGGTTTCCTCCCATCCCTTTAAAGGCATTGTACTTTACAAGCCCATACTTTTGGAACGAAGCTCTCTGATTCCGGTTCAATGTTCGGATGGAATCCTTATTTGACCTGTCCTCGGCCCTTAAATCCCTGATTTCTTCAATCTGGTCCAGAATGACATCTTCCAGAGTCTCTGCATCTTTTCCTCTCATAAAATAGTCATATTGGCGATCCAGCCTTCTTACTTTTGTCATTGTCGTAATCGTCAATATCAGCAGCAGAACCACTAATATCAATAATCCCGCTATTATGTATGCAGGATCAAAGGGAATTTGATTTAAGATGCTGTTCTCCATATAATATTCATCTCTCCTTTGTACCTAGCGAATTGATTCAATCATTTCTACAATCCGCTCTAATTCTGCTTCAGAATAATATTCAATTTCAATGCGTCCTTTATTTTTATCCTTGTTGTGGATGCTGACCTTGGTACCCATGACGCTTTTCATACGTTCTTCCAAACTTTGATATATCAAATCCAGAGCCTCGTCTCTGGATTTATCCTTCTTCTCTTCCCCAGTCTCTGCTTCCTTTGCAAGGCGCTTTACAAGGTGCTCTGTCTCTCTGACGCTGAGCGATTCATCCAATATCATTTTTGCAGCCTTCAACTGAAGCCCCTTATCCTCCAGGGATAATAGAGCTCTCGCATGGCCACTGGAAATAAGATTCTGAATCAGCATTTCCTGTATCTGTCCGTCCAGTTTTAAAAGACGCATGGAATTGGTAATGGTAGCCCTGTTTTTTGATACTCTGGTGGCTATTTCTTCCTGAGTCAGCTTAAACTCTGTCACCAGACGCTGATATGCCAATGCCTCCTCAATGGGATTTAAGTCAGCTCTCTGCACATTTTCAATCAGTGCTATTTCCATGCTTTCCAGCTTATTGTACTCCCGCAGCACAACGGGGATTTCCTTTAATCCGGCTATCTTGGCTGCACGCCATCTGCGTTCCCCGGCAATTATCTCATAAAATGTCCCCTTTTTCTGATCCAAAAGGGGCTGCAAAATTCCGTAT
>JAJQEA010000408.1:9868-14789 GCA_021201905.1 Clostridia bacterium | reverse complement strand
CGGTATAGGCTTGCCCTTGCCGTCCACAGCCGCCAGGGTGATTCCCTCCAGCCGCTCCTTTCCCCGTATGTCAACCACGGTATGGCTCAGCTTCAGCGGTATGCCGTAATCATCCAGACACTGTACGATATTACGTTTCAGTCCTCCGGAATAAGGCATCAGCTCCGCCACCACCTTCACCTTGGCGCCCTCTAATGTCATACGCCTGGCCATGATTAGGCCGATGTCTCCGGATCCCAGGATAACCACTTCCCGTCCGGGCATAAAGCCCTCCATGTTCACCAGACGCTGGGCCGTACCCGCGCAGTAGATGCCCGCGGGCCGGTAGCCGGGTATGTTAAGGGCCCCTCTGGAACGCTCCCTGCATCCCATGGCCAGTATGACGGCCTTGGCCTGTATCTCAAACAGTCCCTCTTCCCGGTTCATGGCTGTGACCACCTTGTCACGGCTGATATCCATGACCATGGTGTTTAACTTATATTCAATCTTCCTCTCATACACCTGTTCCTCAAACCTGGCAGCGTACTCCGGGCCTGTCAGCTCCTCCTTGAAGGTATGGAGTCCGAATCCGTTGTGGATGCACTGGTTTAATATGCCTCCCAGTTCCTTATCGCGTTCCAGGATCAGGATGCTCTCTATCCCGTTATCCCTGGCCGCTACAGCTGCAGCAAGACCCGCAGGACCGCCGCCGATTATGACAATATCATATTCCCTCATCTCAAGCGCGCCCCTTTCTATATTCTGTCCTTGTTGGTTCCCACTACAAGCTTCGAATCCCCGCCGGCCTTTGTAATCTCCGTCATGGGAAGTCCCAGCTCACGGTGAAGCAGTTCCATGGACCTGGGGGTGCAGAACCCTGCCTGGCAGCGGCCCATTCCCGCCCTGGTCCTGCGCTTGATGCCGTCCAGGGAATGTGCTCCCAGGGGTCTGTGGATGGCGTCCAGGATTTCTCCCTCCGTGACCATCTCGCAGCGGCAGATAATATTTCCGTAAGCAGGATTCTGCTTAATCAGCTCTGCCCGTTCCTCTTTTGTAAGTGTATCCGGGTCCAGAATGCCCTTCCGGCTGCCGTTAAACCGGGGATTTGGCTCCAGTCCCAGCTTTTCCTTAAGGATTCCGGCCACCATCCTTCCGATAGCAGGACAGCTGGTAAGGCCAGGCGACTCGATTCCCGCACAGTCCACGAATCCCGGCGCATCCTCCAGCTCCTTTATGATAAACTCATGGTGATCCTCATGGGCCCTGAGTCCCGCAAAGGATGTGATGACCTGGCGCATGGGAAGGTCTTTTACGTTCATCCCTGCTTTTGCAATCAATTCGTCCAGTCCCTCCCTGGTGGTAGCCGTGGCCTCCCTGTCCTCAATATCAATGGCAGTGGGCCCCACAATCAGGTTGCCATGGACCGTGGGTGACACCAGAACACCTTTTCCATACTTTCCCGGAAGAGCGAATATGGTGCGGCTCACATGATTTCCGGCGCTCTTATCCAACAGGCAGTAATCTCCCCTTCTGGGGGTTATGTGTATCTTTGTCCCGCTGACCATATTGTGGAATTTATCGGCATGGACTCCCGCCGCGTTGACCACATAGCGGGTCTCATACACGCCCTGGTTTGTTTCCAGAGCCCATCCGCCCTCTATCCTGCGGATATCCGTCACCTCAGTGTTAAATTTAAAGTCCACGCCGTTGGTATAGGCATTTTCCGCCAGCGCAATGTTCAGATTAAAGGGACATACGATGCCTGCCGTAGGTGCATAGAGAACGCCCGCCACCTCATCTGCCAGGTTGGGCTCCATTTCCTTTATTCTCGCCTTATCCGTGATGATTTCCAAATCCTTTACACCGTTCTTAACCCCCCGCTCGTACAGAGCTCTCAGGTCCGGCAGAGACTCCTCATCCAGACATACCACAAAGGATCCGCAGGGATTAAAAGGGAAATCCAGCTCCTTTGCCAGTTCAGGCATGATCTGGTTTCCTTCCACATTCAGCCTGGCCATAAGCGAGCCTTCCGCCGCGTCGTATCCGGCATGGACAATGGCACTGTTGGCCTTGGAAGTGCCGCAGCACACATCCTCCTCCCGCTCCAGGACGCAGGCATTCACCTTATACCGTGACAGCTCCCTGGCAGATGCAGCGCCGGACACGCCGGCCCCGATTATTATTACGTCATACATATGTTTTGTTCCCTTCCTTCTTTTTTTGTGAAAATGCCGAATCCTCCCGGCATCTTCCTGCCGCCGCCCTCACCGGGTCGGCCTTTTATCTACATTTCCGCCGGCCTGGTCCCGTAACAGCCAGCCCGGGCGGCCAACATTCAGCCCCGAAGGGTTAAAAAGCGGAACAAACAAGGCGTGTTTCCACACCCATTTGCTCCGCTCTGTTCTCACGCAATCAATATTCAGTTCATACTATATGTTACATCCACGGAATTGCCTGATACAATAACGCTGCCGCTACCGCGCCCACAACCGGTCCGATGATGACAACCGGCGCATAGCCCCAGTTGGAATCGCCTTTGCCCTTAATCGGCAGAACCGCATGTGCGAGACGTGGTCCAAGGTCACGTGCCGGATTGATGGCATAACCGGTCAGACCGCCCAGAGACATACCGATGGATACGATGATTCCGAATACAAGCAGTTTATCCACACCAGGAGCAATGCCAGCTACCTGGCCGATACCCTTGATTGCAAATACAAGTACAAATGTGCCCACTGCCTCGCTTAAAATGTTGCGTCCCATGTTCGGAACGGATGGTCCTGTACAGAAGGTACCCAGCTTGGTTGCCGCTGACTCGGTTGCGTCATACTGGTCTTTGAACAGAAGGTACACAATGACAGCGCCCACAAACGCACCTGCGAACTGTGCCACAATGTATCCGGGAACAAGACCCCATGCCAGGCTTCCGTCCACTGCCAGGGCAATGGTCAGTGCCGGATTGAAATACGCGCCCGATGCAGCGCCGAAGATGAACGCGGGCACCATAACCGCAAGGCCCCATGCAAAGGTAATCTGGATGGAACCAGCCCCCTTCATGCCTGATTTATTGAGCGTCACATTTGCCACAACGCCGTCACCTAAGATGATCAGTATCATAGTCCCCAAAAACTCTGCAATATATGGTAACATATAATAACCCCCTTATCTGTATGGCATGGCCCCGGCCCCTGTGCCAAAGGGGCACCGGATGCCGGGCAGCCATGCTGAATCACATTGTTTCATACCCATATCTGATTAATCTTCTTTTGCCCATCCGTAAGAGCATTTCACGGCCTTGTTCCAGCCAGTCACCATCTCAGTCCTCTTCTCCTCTGAAATCTCCGGAGTAAAGGTGCGGTCGATGGCCCAGTTCTTTAACACTTCTTCCTTGTTAGCCCAGTATCCAACTGCCAGACCTGCCAGATAGGCAGCGCCCATGGCGGTGGTCTCCACGCACTGGGGACGGTTCACCGGGGCATTGATAATGTCTGCCTGTGTCTGCATCAGATAGTTGTTTGCGCTTGCTCCGCCGTCCACCTTAAGGGCTGCCAGCTCTATGCCGGAATCCGCCTTCATGGCCTGGAGCACATCATTGGTCTGATAGCACAGGGAATCCAGTGTGGCGCGGATCATGTGGTATTTGTTGACGCCGCGGGTGATGCCCACGATAGTGCCTCTGGCGTACTGATCCCAGTGAGGGGCGCCCAGTCCTGTAAAGGCGGGAACCACATAACAGCCGTTGGTGTCCTTTACCTTCTTAGCCATGTACTCGGAATCCGGCGAGGAATCTATAATCCTCATCTCGTCCCTCAGCCACTGGATGGCGGCGCCGGCAACGAAGATAGAACCTTCCAGCGCGTAATTCACTTTGCCGTCCAGGCCCCAGGCAATGGTGGTAACCAGGCCGTTCTTGGAGAATACCGGCTTCTCGCCTGTGTTCATCAGCATGAAGCAGCCGGTTCCGTATGTATTCTTTGCCTCGCCCGCATTGAAACAGGTCTGGCCGAAAAGCGCTGCCTGCTGGTCGCCTGCCGCCCCTCCGATGGGGATTGGGCCGCCAAAGAACTGCGGGTCGGATTCACCGTATACAAAGCTGGATGGCTTTGCCTCCGGAAGCATGCACTTGGGAATGTTTAACTCGGCCAGAATCTCATCATCCCACTGCAGTGTGTTGATGTTGAATAGCATGGTGCGTGATGCGTTGGAATAATCGGTTACATGTACTCTGCCCTTGGTCAGCTTCCAGATCAGCCATGTCTCCACGGTTCCGAACAGCAGCTCCCCTTTTTCTGCGCGTTCCCTGACTCCTTCCACATTTTCAAGTATCCATCTCAGCTTTGTTCCTGAGAAATAAGCGTCAATCACAAGTCCTGTCTTGGCACGGAAGGTATCCACCAATCCCTTTTCCTTCAGTGTATCGCAGTACTCGGAGGTCCTGCGGCACTGCCACACGATTGCATGGTATACGGGCTCCCCAGTCTCCTTATCCCATACAATGGTGGTCTCACGCTGGTTGGTGATGCCGATGGCCGCGAGATCCTCTGCGGTAGCCCCGATTTTGGACATGGCCTCCACTGCAACGCCTAACTGTGTGGACCAGATTTCATTGGCATCGTGCTCTACCCAACCTGGCTTCGGGAAGTACTGTGTAAATTCCTTCTGAGCAACACTGCACATTTCCCCCTTTTCGTTGAACAGAATACACCTGTTACTTGTCGTACCCGAATCCAGTGCCATTACATACTTTGCCATAAAAAACCCTCCTTCTTGTTGTTCTGATACATACCATATGTATCATTTATACATAAACCCATTCTCCTTCCCCAGGAGAGCAGACTTAAGTTTCGATGTTTACATCAGCCATACCTTCTGATTTGTTGTGGATACGGATATGGCCCCGGCTGACAGGGCTGCCATCACATCTTCCTTGTCTGATATAAGT
>JAJQEA010000408.1:0-9858 GCA_021201905.1 Clostridia bacterium | reverse complement strand
CGGCGTCCCTCAACTCATCCCTTTACGTTAAAACTCCCCCCCCCCCCGCTATGACAGGCACCTCCACCAGTCTGCACACCCTGCATATCACCTTGGGCATGAGTCCCGGGAGTATCTCTATGATGTCGGGCCTGACCACGCTCATCTGTTTCTCGATGTTTTCAAACGCCATGGAATCCAATACAAAAACCCTCAGCGTGGTATACAGGGACAGCTCCCTTGCCCGCTTTATCAGGGCCGGCTTTGTTGAAACGATTCCGTCCGCGCTGGTATGATTCCTGATAAAATCCACTGCAACCTCTTTGCTGCTGAGTCCTGTTATCAGGTCAATATGTACCATGACTACTTTGTCTGACTCTTTAATCTGTTCCACGATGGCGCTGATATTGCAGATATCCCCAAAGAGGATGAGCACCACCTTAATCTCTTCCTGCTTGCAGCAGACGTCAAGACCTTCCATGTCCTTTACCGCTGCTATGACCGGATTTGCTTCAATCAGGTCATATAATTTCTGATTCATCGATATCCCCCCTCACGTCATTTCACCACTAAAAAGAGTATAATTCTAAATCAACATTTCTGTCGTTTCACTATGCTCTCATCATCTCAGCAACTTTATTCGTCTATCTTCATCTATTTTCAATATAGCACATTGCACATACAAATTCAATAGATGATTTTCTTTTCTCACATAATGTACAATTTCAAACCAATTTGAGCATCTTTTTTATTGATATTTAACAGTTTTTTTAACACTGTTTATCCATTTTTTAGTTATTATTTTAACAAAGTGACGATTTCATCGATGGTCTTGCTGCCCATCACAATCCTGCTGTCATTTATGATCATCATGGGCACCCGCTTAATATCATACTGTTTCACCAGGTCATCGTAGAGGGCCGCGTCAATCATCTCGGCCTCAATATTGGGATTCAGGAAGGCAATCTGCTGGCAGGCTGTCACTACCAGAGGGCAGTGATGGCACGCAAGGGACACGCATATCTTGATATTGGCCTTCTTATCCAGCCGTTCTATCTTTTTTCTGGTCCCCTTTGGCACCTCCTGTCCCGGTCCCGCCAGATTATAGACGGCCAGCACAAAGGAGTTGATCTCCCTGCCTCCGGGCACTCCGTGAAACGCAGCGCGCCCATAGGCCCCGTCCTTATACAGCCCCGTCACCGGCAGCCACGCCGTATTCAGTTCCGGCACCTGGTCCGCCTCATCCGGCCCGTATAACTCCAGCTCCAGGTTAGGGCTAACAGAGACAATTGCCCTGAGAAAGGAGGCCATCTCCCTGTCCTTTTCCCCGGACAGATCCACCACGGCCCTGATTGTCACTCCTTTCTCCATCTTAGCGAAAATACCGGTCAGCTGATCCTTAAGTCCCTGGTCCACCAGACTGCTTTCTTCCGGAATCGTATTCAAACCAATCGTAACATCCACCTCCCTACAGCATTCCAACCAAATCCAGGCTGGGTGTCAGCGTCTCTTCTCCCGGCTTCCATTTTGCGGGACACACCTGGTCACCATGTTCCTCCATGAACTGGGCGGCCTGAACCTTGCGCAGCAGCTCCTGGGCATTCCGGCCGATTCCCATGTCATGAATCTCATATGCCTTGATCCTGCCTTCTGGATTCAGGATAAAGGTTCCCCGAAATGCCTGGCCTTCCTCCTCGTCCAGCACGCCGAACTCTCTGGCCAGCTTCCCGGCCGGATCCCCCAGCATGGGATACCGTATCTTTTTGATGGTATCCGAGGCATCCGCCCACGCCTTATGGACAAAATGGGTATCCTCCGACACCGAGTAAATTTCGCACCCGGCTTCCTTAAATTCCTCATAAAAATCAGCCAGGTCCCCCAACTCCGTAGGGCACACAAAGGTAAAATCAGCCGGATAGAAAAAAATACAGACCAATGTCCCAGCGTATCCTCCCTGGTCACATCCATGAATTTCCCCTGATAAAACGCCTGCACCTTAAATTCCCCGATGGTCCTGTTAATGAGATTCCCCATAAAAATGCTCCTTTCTCCAAATGTTAAGACAACAGCTCCAGTTTCCCGGCAAATAAACTGACTTTTCTGATATCAGTTTGATTGTAGCACAAGTTTTTGGGGAGGACAAGGGGATACCCCGCGGGCTGCCGCTGACCCCGCTCCTGTCAGCTGCCCCTGCGCATCTGCCGCACCAGCTTTTTGGTTTCCCTGTCCACGCGGAAGGACTCCGTGATTTTCTGGAGTGCCTTATTGTAGGTCCAGTCGTCCAGGCTGCTTTGCTTCAGGTATTCCATTACCTGGTCCGGGAATTTGACAAAATAGACAGAGATGGCCCAGGCCACGGCCATTTTGGCATAGTAGCCCGTATGATGGATGCCGTCCAGCAGCTTCAGGGCAGGTTCCAGGTAGTCCCGGTCTGTATAATGCGATAACAGCATGACGGTTCCAAAGCGCAGGTCGTATTCCCTGCCGGATTGGAAATAAGGCTGGATGAACTGCCAGACCTCTTCTTTGTAACGGCCGGTGAGCTTGAGGGAGCCGCAGAATATATCGCACACCGCCCAGTTATTGATGGCCGGGACAAAAGCGGTTACATATTCCCTGGCCGTGTCCCAGTCACGGCAGCCTCCGCAGATACACAGCCCCCAGACGATCATTTCATCGTAGAGAACCCCGTCTGCTCCCTGGCCCTTTTCCTTCCAGGCACATGATACCTCTTTTATGTACTCCTGCCATCCGCTCTTTTTCAGGTCCTTCGCGATACCCCGCAGCACCGGTGTGCGCACTCCCATGATGCCGGTGATTCCCGGCGAAAGCCGGCTGTGGAATTCCCGGTACTCCGGGTCTGATGATTCCTCCAGTTTTATTCTTACGGTTTCACGTATGGTTATCTTCTCGGTCATTTTAATCTCCTGTTTTAAATGACAATGTTCCACTGGGTTAAAGGGCACAGCTGACAGAAAGCAATTTTCAAACACACCCTAAAGCAGAAATTCGCTGAGTACAAAGTTGCTTACATCCATTCCCCATTCGGTCAGGGATATCCACACACCCTCGCGTTTTAAAAGACCGTCCGCGATGAGCCGCTCAATGACAGGGCCGTATATGCCTTCGATTTTAACCCCGAACATGGATACAAAGTCTATCTCCGATATGCCCTTTATCATGCGAAGCCCCAGGAACATGAATTCCTCCATCTGGGCTTCCCTGGTCAGCTCCTCCACGGGACCTCTCAGAAGGGCAAGGGCCTGGGAGCCGCCTTCTTCAGAAAAATCCAGATGCAGATAGGTGTCCAAATCGCGTTCATTGGAGAAACGTGTTCCGTTCATGCAGGAGGAGGATCCCAGGCCCAGGCCCAGATAGGGAACTCCCCTCCAGTAGCCTGAGTTGTGCAGACACTCCCTGCCAGGCTTGGCGTAATTGGATATCTCATAACGGCCGTATCCCTGTTCAGCCAGAAAGGTCCTGGTAAAATGATAGATGCGTTTCTCTGTCTCCTCGTCCGGAAGGGCGGGATAAAGGGCCGCCCGTTTTCTGGGAACGGGAGCCTGCTCCCCATGGCGGCCGCCCCGGGGATGCAGAAAGCAGACGTCGTCTGTTTTAAGGCCGGTCTCCTCCTCTTCCCTCTTTCCGTAACGGTCCCAGAAAGGGGTCCCCTCCTCCACAATAAGGCTGTATGCGGATATGTGCTCCGGTTTCAGCATGGTCACCTTCCGGAGCGTGTTCTTCCAGCTCTCCAGCGTCTGCCCCGGAATGCTGCTCATCAGGTCCACATTCACGTTGGTGAACCCGGCCATGCGGGCGCACTGGTAGCTCTTCAGGAATTCCTCAAAGGTATGGATTCTCCCCAGGTCCTTAAGCTCCTGGTTGTCCGCGGACTGGAGGCCGATACTCAGCCGGTTGATTCCCGCCGCGCGGTAGATATGAAGCTTGTTCTGAAGCAGGGTGCCGGGATTGACCTCAATGGTAATCTCGGCATCTGCCGCTATGTCGAAATTCCGGTTCAGGGCCTGCATGATATCCCTGATAAGACATGGTTCCATAACAGAAGGAGTGCCTCCTCCTATGAACACGGTCTTGACCTGGTATTCACGGCAGCAGGCACCCTGGACTTCTATTTCCCTGATTAGTTGTTCGGTATAAGCCTCATGGACAGACGCCAGCGCCCGAAAGGACAGGAAATCGCAGTAAAGGCATTTCCTGGCGCAAAAGGGCACATAGATGTACAGCTCCAAGGGCTTCCTCTGTAAGTTTGTCATCGTATGATTTATCCCACCTATTTATTCGTCATCCAGCTTCAGCACACTCATAAATGCCTTCTGGGGAATCTCTACATTTCCAATCTGGCGCATACGTTTCTTGCCCTCCTTCTGCTTCTCAAGGAGTTTTCTCTTACGGCTGATATCGCCGCCGTAGCACTTGGCCAGCACATCCTTACGGACAGCCTTCACTGTTTCCCTGGCAATAATCTTGCCTCCGATGGCTGCCTGGATCGGTATCTCAAACAGATGTCTGGGAATCTCGTCCTTCAGCTTCTCGCACATCTTTCTGCCCCGTTCATAGGCGGAATCCGCGTGTACGATGAAGGAAAGGGCGTCCACCTCCTCACGGTTCACCAGGATGTCCAGCTTCACCAGGCTGGAACGCTCGTATCCCTTGAGCTCATAGTCAAAGGAAGCGTATCCCCTGGAACGCGACTTGAGGGCATCAAAGAAATCATAGATGATTTCATTTAAGGGCAGCTCGTATTTCAGAAGGGCGCGGGTGGTCTCGATGTATTCCATGCCCAGGTAATTGCCCCTGCGCTCCTGGCAGAGCGTCATAATTGAACCTACAAATTCCGTGGTCACCATGATTTCCGCACTGACAATCGGTTCCTCCATATACTCGATCTCCGTGGGATCCGGAAGGTTGGACGGATTCGTCAGCTCCATCATCTCGCCTGTGGTTTTGTGTACCCGGTACACAACGCCCGGGGCCGTTGTCACCAGGTCCAGGTTGTATTCGCGCTCCAGGCGTTCTTCTATGATTTCCAGGTGCAGAAGTCCCAGAAAACCGCAGCGGAATCCGAAGCCCAGGGCAATGGATGTCTCCGGCTCATAGAACAGGGAGGCGTCGTTGAGCTGGAGTTTTTCCAGCGCGTCTCTCAAGTCATTGTACTTGGCTCCATCCGCCGGATAGAGGCCGCAGTATACCATGGGGGTAACCTTTTTATAGCCGGGAAGAGGTGACGCGCAGGGGTTGTCCCTGGAGGTCACTGTATCGCCCACGCGGGTATCCCGCACATTCTTGATGCTGGCCGTGATATAGCCTACCATGCCGGCTCTCAGCTCGTCGCAGGGAATGAACTGACCCGCGCCGAAATATCCCACCTCCACCACATCCTCCTCGGATCCGGTGGCCATCATACGGATGGGGGTTCCTCTTTTTACGGTTCCCTCCATGATGCGGCAGAATATGATGACTCCCTTGTAGGAATCATAGGTGGAGTCAAAGATAAGGGCCTTTAAAGGAGCCTCCGGATCTCCCTTGGGAGCAGGTATCTTGTGGACAATGGCTTCCAGCACTTCTTCTATATTAATGCCTGTCTTTGCCGAAATGTGGGGGGCGTCGCTGGCGTCCAGACCGATGACATCCTCGATTTCCGCTGCCACCCGCTCCGGCTCCGCGCTGGGGAGGTCGATTTTATTGATAACCGGAAACACATCCAGGTCATGGTCCAGGGCCAGGTACACGTTGGCCAGGGTCTGGGCCTCGATTCCCTGGGAGGCGTCCACCACCAGTATGGCGCCGTCGCAGGCAGCCAGGCTTCGCGATACCTCGTAGTTAAAATCCACATGTCCGGGAGTGTCTATGAGGTTGAAAATATACTCGTCTCCATCCTGGGCCTTATATACGGTACGGACTGCCTGGGACTTGATGGTGATTCCCCTCTCACGTTCCAGGTCCATATTATCCAGTACCTGCTCCTGCATCTCACGGCTGGTGAGAAGCCCTGTTTTCTCAATAATACGGTCAGCCAGGGTGGACTTGCCATGGTCAATGTGTGCTATAATGCAAAAATTGCGAATTTTACTCTGGTCAACTGTTGGCATGCTTTATCCTCTTTCTGTGGTATTTCTTCACCGGAAACTTACGTACATCCATATGGAAAACGCTTCCGTTCGCTTACTGAATTATACTATCTTTTCTATTTCCTTGCAACACCATATCCAAAAGTTCTGACAGGGGCTCCATGGCGTTTAAAGCCTCCTCATAGGTGTTTGTCTGGGCTCCCACCTCGATCAGGCTGGACTTGGGGCGCAGGTGTTCATTGTACCGGAGGCCCTTAAGGTATATCTTGCGGGTAAAGCCAGGATAATAGGCGGCGGCTCCCAGCTGCATCTGGAGGCTGAATGCCAGGTTATCCTCCCTGTATGGATTCTGCAGATATTCGATAGGTCCCTCCGGAGTCTGGCTCAGTCTGTTGAAAAACATAATCTGCGCCGTGTCCCTGCCGTCCACCTGGGTGACCAGATGCAGGTTTTCCCCCACCCCGTCCCTGTGGATATCCAGCACCACCTCGATGGAGGGATTCTGCTGCAGTATATTGGTAATTCCGTCCAGAGCATAATTATATGCCTTGCTCCGGTCCAGCTGGCCGTTTTTCAGGTCATACACCGATTTGTCGTGGTATACATTATAGCCCTTTGCCTCCAGAAGCGTGGTCAGGTAATCCCCCACCCCCACCACGGTCTGTCCGGGCCCGGAATCCTTATAGGCTTCCTGGGAATGGGTGTGGTAAATGAGTATCTGGGGCTTGGTGTCATCCCCCTTCATGGTCATGTCACGGCTCAGCAGGTCCCTGGCATTCATCAGGTCGCGGTCCGCCGTGGTGGAGGTATGGACGCTGTAAAAATGTTTTATGAGGAAATCGTAATCCATCAGCTGTTCCAACACATATGTATTGCCGGTAATGGGGCGCGCCAGCGTTCCGGTTATGGTCTCCAGGGACTGGCTGGCCCCCTGGAAGCCGGACGCTCCCACACTTTCCCCGCCGGCTGCCAGGTCCTGGGTACTGTCTGGTCCGGCCGCCAGGTATTGTCCCTGGGTACTGTCCGCTCCGGCAGCGCCCCCATGGGCCGTTCCCCCGGGGCCGGCTTCCCCTGAGGCAGCGATGCCCGTTTCCTCCGGAGTCTGCTGGCCGGATTCTTCATTGCCGTACCAGGCAAGATACTGGTGTTCTTCATAAAATGTCTTTACCGCGTTGTACTTGCGGTAAGCCGGATCCGGGTCACTGACTCCCCCGCCGCCCCAGGCATCCGGCCAAGAGCCTGTCACACCGGCATCTTCTGCCGGATGGGCCTGGTTCCATATGGCTTCCACCAGCCATTGTCCGCCTGCGCATATCATATTCCTGTAATCATTCTTTGTTATGCTGCCCGCGGCCCGGCTTATATACCGGCCGCACAGAAACATAAGCAGCATAAGGACCGTGCCGGCCAGAAACCGGCGCATGAGCCGGTCCACGCCTCCACGTCTTATTCTCATCAATTCATTCACCTGTCATCATACCATTATTATGATATGCAGGAACGCAGAGGATATTGCTTGTTTCGTAACCTTACGGAAAAACAGCCTGATGGATGCCCTCGGATATGGTAAAGCTTAACTGCTTTACAGACTGGTCAATGTCCGGAGGAGTGACGTAAAGAGGACCGAATTCCAGCTCCAGCAGCTCCCGTATCAGCTGATACTGCCCGTCCGGGTCCATTTCCTCGATTCAGCTCCCGGTTCCCCTGGTACCCTCATTTTCCGCCAGCACCCTCACCAGCGCGGAGACTGTATCGTGGACAATGGTCGCCGCCCCCACTACGGTGGGAACCCCAATGGCCATCACCGGCACTCCCAGACTTTCCTTTGTCAGGCTGTGGCGGTGATTTCCAACACCTGAGCCCGGATGGATCCCTGTATCCGTAAGCTGGATCGTGGTTCCCAGACGCCGCACGCTCCTGGCCGCCAGGGCGTCAATAGCAATAATCAGGTCAGGATGGGTTTCATGTATGATACCCTTTAAAATTTCTGCCGTCTCCATGCCGGTCTGTGCCATGACTCCTGGCGCAATGGCGCTGATGGCGGGAAGCTTCCTGTCCTTCAGGAAGGTATTTCCATACTGTCCGTCCAGATGCCTTGTTACCTGCAGGTTATCCAGCACCCTGGGGCCCAGGGAATCCGGGGTAACGGAGTCATTTCCCAGTCCCACCACCAGGACCGAGGGCAAATCCTCCTCCCTGTACCCAATCATCTCTGCCATAAGCTTCCGTATCTGATGGGCCAGTTCTTCCGATATCTCACTGTGGTAATCATCGTCCGCCTTGGACAGCCGGTCTGCCTCCAGGGTCAGATAGGTCCCTCTGGGCTTTCCCATTGACCTGGCGCCCTGTTCATTCAGTATCTTGACCTCTGTCAGTTTCAGGCCGCTTTTTTGGTGATGCCATTCCTTCAGCCGGACTCCGGAAACGTCTCCGCCTTCCCCCATGGAACTCTCTCGCTGCTCCAGCGCCAGGTCCGTCCTCACCTGGAAGGTACCTGCCGCGGCCTCATTGACAGCGTTTACAGCTGCATTTTCCTCCATATTCATCCACCTCACATCTCGTTCTCCCATCAGTTTCTGCGATTATGGCCGGAAATATGTATGATTGGATTGTCAAATTTCTTCAAAAATTCGCCAAATATGACTTGACATTCCGGGTCAGATTAGCTAGAATATAATAGTATGTTTATATTGAACTGTCCGTGTCCAGGCTTTGATGGAAAACACAAAGATTATAATACGAAGAACGGAGGTGTATTTCATTGGCTAACATTAAATCTGCAAAGAAGAGAATCTTAGTAAACGAGACTAAGGCTGCAAGAAACAAGGCGATCAGATCCAAGGTTAAAACTGCAATCAAGAAGGTTGACGCTGCTGTTGCTGCTGGGGACAAGGCTGCTGCCCAGGCTGCACTGCTGGCTGCTACCACCGAGATTGACAAGGCTGCTACTAAGGGAGTATATCACAAGAATAATGCTTCCCGCAAGGTATCCCGCTTATCCAAGGCTATTAATTCCATCGCTTAATTTATAGAGATATTCATTGTTAAGGAATTTCAGACACTCTTCCTTCCGGACCAACCCACCGGGAGGATTTTTTTTGCTTTCCATAAGCTTCCGGCTGCCCATTTCATACCGTGCATAAAATGACGATTCCGGCCCATACTATCATCGAGGTGATAGATATGGCATCCTATGTTTCCCCGAAAATTCGGGACAAATTCGAAACCCTTTCCGTTGACCTGAAAAACTGCATCCTGGAGCGCAACGTGCACCTGGAAACATTGCAGGACCTGATTAAGGTTCTGGATGAAATCGTGAAAGAGGGAAGCTGACAGCATCCAAAGGAGGCAGAATCATGAATCGTACCATGAATCAGGATACAGCAGAAAACAGGGACTGTTTCAACGATACGGACCATGTGAAGAAGGACAAGGGCACTTATGCAGAGCCCCTGCCGGAATCGTTCAGGCCGCGCCGTGACGGCCCTGGCGGAGAATAAGCTTTATGAGGGAAAAATCCCGGACAGATAAGCGGTTGCCTGCTTTTCCTGCCTGGGATTTTTCATGTTTTCTTTTGGGTAGCGGCTATACATATTGTTATAAAACAATTATTTGACATATTTAATATAGGTCAGGGCTGCTTCCAGACATCCTTCCACGCCTGCCAGCCCGCTGTTGAGGCAGATATCATACGCATCCATATCCCCCCCCCCCCCCGGGGGGGTGGAAAAATATTATTGGTACCCCTTGCGCAGATTGTCCAATGCCAGGGTGCGGGGGTTGGCCGCCG
>JAJQEA010000229.1:3518-14833 GCA_021201905.1 Clostridia bacterium | reverse complement strand
GGATGTGATACCGGTATTGTTCATCAGGTTGCCGGCGAAAATAAACAGCGGAATCGCAAGCATGGTGAAGGACTGGGTGGTGGACAGGGATTTCTGCACCAGAATCGTCCACGGAATCTCCGGCCTCATCAGGAAGAAGGAAAATCCGGACACTGCAATCGCAAAGGCCACCGGCATTCCAAGGAACAGGAGAATTAAGAAAAATCCAACCGCACTTAACATTAATTAACCCCCCATTCTTTCATTGGTTTCCTGATATCGCCGAGCATCTTGCCAATCATGCTGAAAAACATCAGCAGGGAGCCCACCAGTACCGCCAGGGTACACCAGGCATAGCTCATCTTCAGGGTATTAAAGGTACGGTTCCAGCTCTGGGACACCAGCAGGAATCCGTAAACAATCAGAATCAATAAAAACAGCAGCATGAAAAAGTCAAACACCAGCATCAGAGTCTTCTGGACCGCCTTGGGGAACCGGTTGGACAGCATGTCGATTCGAATCAGGCCGCCGCTCTTGATGATGATATCAGAGCCGATAAAGGTCAGCCATCCAAATGCCAGCAGCGAAACATCCTGGGCCCAGTTCACCGGCATTCCGATGGTTCTGGCCACTGCGGACCAGAGCACCAGAACGGCAATCATGCATAACATTGCACCGGCCAGAAGCTCCTCTGTCTTTAAAATAACAGCAGAAATTTTTTTCATTTAAAAGCTTCCTTTCTGTAATGGGGAACGTACCCGGAGATTAATTGGTCTTGCCAATTTCCTTGTACAGTTTATCTCTCAGTTCAGCGTAGCCAAGTTTCTCATATACAGGATCAACGGCTGCCTTAAATGGAGCAAGGTCAGGCTCTACGATGGTCATTCCTGCCTCAACCATTGCCTTCTCAGCCTCGTCAGCCTCTGTCATTACGTCAGCAGCTGTCTCCTGGCCAACCTCGATGGAGGTCTCAACCAGCATTGTCTGTAAATCTTCCGGCAGGCTCTCAAACCAGCTCTCGCCGCAGATTAATCCCTGCATCAGCTGGAAGTGTCCTGTCTTTGACTGGTACTTGCACACTTCATACAGTCTGGATGGATATGTAGATGTGTTCTGTGCCTCGCAGCCCTCCAGTGCCTTGGACTGGATTCCGTTGTAAACCTCGCCCCATGACATGGAAATCGGGGTGGCGCCCATGGCCTGGATTGTCTCGGTACATACTTCCTGTCCGATGGTACGGATTCTCATGCCCTTCAGGTCATCCGGTGTGTTGATTGGCTTGTTGGTCATGAAATGACGCGGGCCGTCGTAGAAGGTAAAGGACAGGATCTTGATTCCGTGGTCCTTGGACAGGGAATCTGTCCAGCCCTTGAATGTATCAGTCTGTGTTATCTTGTAGCACTCATCGTAGTTATCTGCGAAGTAGCCCATCATCAGAATGGAGAAATCCTTCACATACTGTCCCATACGGGATGCATCGGTGTTAACAGCCACATTGGCGCCCTGGATAGCCTGCTCCAGCACGTCCTCGTCACTGCCAAGCTGGCCGGACGGGAACACGGTTACCTTCAGCCTGCCGCCTGACTTCTCATTTAACACATCAGCCAGCTTCTGGTAGTTCCTGGTAATCAGGGCCTGCTCTGTCTGGGAAGTGGAAATCTTTAACTCATATACCTTGTCATCACTTGCGGCAGCCTCACTACTGTCCCCTCCCTGGGCCTGTGTTGCAGCCGGCTGGGCATTTCCCATACCTGGCATGCCGTTGCATGCAGTCATTGCCATCATTGCTGCGGTAAGAACACCTGCTAATAATACTCTCTTTCTCATAGTTATCCCCTTTCCTTAAGTTGTCCAGCGTAACAGCTTTCGCTAAACGTTTACATATTTTCCTCATTTAGTCTAAACGTTTACATATTTTCCATCAAGCATTTTCTGCAAAAATGTTTAACAGAATTTTAACGCTATTTTTATGCAATCTTCACAATTCAAACGATTTTATAAAAGTTTCAAAAAAGTTACCCCCTTTTTTTCGCTTTCATTTTGACATTATTTCAAGAAACCCTTACAATAGCTGTGTATACATTTTCAGAGAATCACAGGGAGGTGGACCGGAATATGGTAACAATCAAAGACGTGGCAAAAAAATGCGGCTATTCCGTCTGCACGGTATCCCGCGCCCTTTCCGGCAAGGGATACCTGAAAGAAGAGACAAAACAGAAAATACTGGATACAGTTGCGGAACTGGGTTACCGCCCCAACACCCTGGCCGTCAACCTGAAAACCGGACGCCGCCAGGCCCTGGCCCTGGTCCTGCCTTCCCTGACCAATATCTACTACACCAAGTTGGAACAATACCTGGAGTCCTGCGCGGCAGAAAAAGGCTATATCATTTACCTGAACAACACGGAATACAGCCTGGAAAAAGAAAAACAGATATTAGAAAATCTAATCGGCATGGACATAGCGGGAGTTATCATTACCCCTGTCACCAGCCAGCATGACCATATCATGAACCTGGCAAAGTACAACATCCCCTATGTGTATTTAAACCGTTCTTTTGAGGACGACATGGAACACTGTCTCCGCCTGGACAACAAAAAAGCCGCCTATGAGGCGGTTTCCTACATGATTAAGCTGGGGCACAAAAAAATCGGCGGCATCTTCCAGAGCTTTGACAACCTTACCTACCGGGACCGCTATGACGGCATGGCCCAGGCCCTCCGGGAGCACGGGCTGGACTGCCGTCCCGGCCACATGCTCTTTGACGTCAACCCAGAGGATATGGGGACCACTCCCGGCCGGATCCTGCAGTTGCTCCAAAAACCCGACCGCCCTGAGGCCATCTTTGCCTGCAATGACATGACCGCCTTTAATATATACCGGGCCTGTTATATACTCGGGCTGCGGATTCCGGACCATCTGTCCGTATTCGGCTACGATGACTGTATCATGGCCAACTTTGTGACGCCGCCCCTGTCAACGGTCAGCGTCCCTGTCCGCAAGCTGGCAGGAACCGCCATTGACTTCATCCATGGTTATCTGGAATCCGGCGTCCGGGCAGAGCTTCCCATATTAAAAGCTTCCCTGATTATCCGCAATTCCGTGCGCAACCTGAATTTAGACTAGAGCCTGTCCATATCCTTTCCCGGATATACCATCACCAGCTGGGCGCTGCCTTCCGGCCGGATTTGGTACGCCTCCACACTGGCAGCAATCAGGAAGCTGTCCCCTGCCTTCAGGTTCAGCACCTGTCCATTCTGTTCCATGGCGCAGCTTCCGTCACACACCACACCCAGATTGAATTTTTGGTTATGCCTTACCAGGGCCGGTCCGGTCACCTCCAGTTTTTCCACAAAGAAGCAGGAGGTCAGGGCTTCACCCACCAGGCGCACCCGCCGGAAGGCGTCTGTCTCCTCCAACGCCTCAGGCTCTATCCTGCATTTTTCCATGATTTCCTCTTTGGAATACTCTGTGTAATCGAAAATATCCAGGCAAAAATCCAGTCCCCGTCCCATGAACCGGCCGTCCTCCGGCACAACGATTCCCTCGCGCTCAAACTCGCACCGCACCACCAGATCAGATGGCTCCATAATTTCCAGCATGGTGATTCCCTCGCCTATGGCATGGGGCATTCCGCCCGGAATATACCAGACCTCCCCCACCTGCACCGGAATCTTCTCAAAGCAGCCGTCCATCCGGGCCTTGTCCTGTTTCTCCACAATCTCCCTCCAGCCGTCCCTTCCGGGCGTATGCTGAAATCCCAGGCGGATGTAGGGACTGATGCCCTCCCTCACATTGAGAATATAGTAGCATTCAAGCTTTCCATAGGGCATTCCCATCACTTCATTGGCAAACCGGGTGGTGGGATGGGCCTGTACGTGAAGCCGTATGGCCGAATCCAGAATCTTAAGCAGGAAGCTGAGGCGCCAGCCTCCCTCCCCGCAGGCGGCAGTACCCAGGTAAAACTCCCGGTCATGGTCTATTATGTCCCGCAGGAACCTGGGGCCATCCCCGGTCTCCACCACAGCCAGTCCCTCATGTGCTATGGGTTCCATTCCCGGATTGAAGGCTTCCACCATGGATCCCACCCATTCCTCCGGCATATTGTTGTCCTCCCACCGGGCCTTTCCATGGAGCCGGTCAATGCCCGCTCCCCCTGTGTAATTTCTCCGCACCCTGTTTTCGGGCAGTTTCATAAGTCCTGTTGCCATCGTGGCCTTCCTCCTGTCATCTTGTATGTGTCTATCGTATCTGCCGGATCCTTTCAATCAGATCCAGATATTCCCCTCCGTATTTCCGGTATACCGGCTCCATTGCCTGGCTCCAGGCCTGCGGATCCTCGGGCTCCAGAATGGTGACCCCCTCCTTCTCCAGCGCCTCGTATGCCTTTTGGTCTGCTTCCTCTATGGCTGTCCTGTTATACTCCTGGGTCTCCTTTGCGGCCTGTACCAGCGCGTCCTGGTATTCCCCCTTCAGATTTTTCCAGGTGATTTTGCTCACCAGAATCACTCCGGGCGTATAGGTGTGCCTGTCCTTCACGTAGTAAGGGGCAACCTTATAAAACTTGTTATAATAATAGCTCACCGGCGGGTTTTCCGCCCCGTCAATGGTCCCTGACTCCAGGGCCGTATAGAGCTCCGCATAGGCAATGGGCACTGCCTCCGCCCCCAGCGCCTCCACGGTGTCGCCCATCATGGACGCCACCTGGACCCGTATTTTCAGCCCCTTCATATCCTCCAGCCTGCGGACCGGCCGGTCGGTGGTAAAGAAGTTCCTGGCTCCTTCATCCAGGTAGGCCAGGCCGATCATTCCGGTACAGTCCTGGATATTATCCAGTATTTCCCTGCCCAGGTCACTGCTGCACACCTTCCAGAAGTGTTCCCTGTCCCGGAAAACATAGGGCAGCACCAGGGCAGACATCATGGGATTCCCGCTGTCCACCAGAGACATGCTGTTGCCCCGGTACAAATCAAGCGCTCCCATCTCCATGGACTGGTAACAGCGCGCATCGTCCCCCAGCTGGCCGGAGGGATAGATTTCAACCATCACCTTGCCGCCTGTGAGTTCACTGACCCTGTCAGCAAAATACTGGGCCGAATCCGTCAGCACATGGCCCTCCGGGTTCACCTCGCCGTAGCAGAGCACGATCTCCGGTTCATTGTCCGCTCCCGCGGCTCCCTTATTTCCAACAATCCCATAGCCGCCCGCCAGGCCTGCAATCAGCACAGCGGCCGCGGCCCCTATCAACAACTGTTTTTTCAACTCATTCCTCCTGACCCGGGCCGGTCATTTTCCTAATATCATCTTCCTGAATATCATTCCCTCTGAATCTTCATTTCCGAAAAATAGTCCACATGATACTTTAGATTATCCCCGTTAAAATTCAGCTGTCCCAGCTTCTCAAAACGCATGGCTGCCTCAGAGGTCTTGACCCGTATACCCGGTATCTGGTTAATTCCCCGGATAATGGTCATCAGGCTGCGGCCAAAATTCAGCTTTACGGAAACATCCTGGTATCCCAAAAGCGTTTCCAGCTCCTCAATCATCTCCGTAAGAAGAACGCTGCTCTGGTTCTGGTCCTCCATGGACAGGGACCGGATAATCTGTTCCTCCAGGCCGCAGATCCGTTTCATGCCCTCCGTCATGCTGTCAAAGGCAAGGCGCGCCTCCTGCGCGGAATACTCCCTGATAAAGGATGCAGCCTCCCCATAGGCTTCCGTCAGCTGCTCCATGCCTTCATAAGCGCCGCTGACGCCGCAGGCCACCGGAATCTTCCGTTCCTCCGCCAGGTAATCCCTAGCCCGGGTAATACAGCCGGTCAGCTCCGTAAACGCGTCCTGCTGCTGTGAATAGAGGCAGATCACCATCTGGTCCATCCAGATGCTGTTAAGCACCGTCACCCCTGCCATGTGAAAATAATTTTTCAGCACCTCCTGGGAAAATCCTCCCATGTTAATCAGGGCCGGACTGGAAATCAGCACTACCTTAAACCAACCGGCTCCCACGCCCCACATGGCAAACTCTTTTTCCAGCTTATCCCTGTCCCTTCGGCCAAAGAACACATCCCACAGCAAATCCTTTTCCAAATCCCGGTAGAAATCAAAGGCCGCCTTTCCATCCTCCGCCAGATAATTGGAATAGGACAGCATGGATAAGGTGTCCTCCCGCTCCCTTACCCGTGCAATGACCTTATCCAGTGTCTCTCTCAGCTCCGAGTCCAAATAGGGTTTCAGCAGATAATCCGTCACCCCCAGCTTGATTGCCTGTTTGGCAAAGGAGAAATCACTGTAAGCGGATATCAGCACAATCTGGATATCCGGGTGCCTTTTGCGCACCTCCTCCGCTGTCTTGAGCCCGTTCATCCGCGGCATCTTGATGTCCAAAAGCACGATCTGGGGCTTGGTATCCTCCAGCTTCTCCAGCAAATCCATGCCATCCACTGCCTTGTAGACAATCTCCAGCAGGCCGGGATAGCTCTCCTTTATGACCTTTTCCAGATAATTCCGCTCGTACTGCTCGTCGTCTGCCAATATTACACGCAACATAACCCTTTTCTCCTAATGCCTGTCTGATTTATAAAGCTTCAGCGTTATCTTCGTAATTCCCTCCATCCGCTCAATCTGAAGCACATCCTCCTTACGGTAAAACAACCTTAACCGTTCCTCCACGTTTTTCAGTCCGATGGAGGTTTTGGGAATGGGCGTCTCCCGGGGTGAGGGCTGGTCCGGGTTCTCAGGAAATCCCACGCCGTTGTCCGCCACCACGGCCTCAATATAGTCCGGCTTCTCGGTAATCAGTATATCCACCTTTCCCCCGCTGACCCGGTCCTTCAGTCCGTGCTGGATGCTGTTTTCCACCAGAGGCTGGATTGTCAGCGGCGGAATCATCACATCCTCGCCCATAAATGACTTGCGCACATCCAGACAGAATGTCACCCTCCCCTTCAAATGCAGCTTCTAAATATACAGGTACGACTGAAGCAGTTCAATCTCCGCGTCCAGAGGAATGGATACCGTATTGATCTCAATGCTGCTTCGCAGGATTTTGGAGATGGCCTTGACCAGCTGGATGGAGGTATCCCGCTCTCCCAGCTGGATACTGCGGATTACCAGGCTCAGGGTATTAAACAGGAAATGGGGATTCATCTGCATCTGCAGCTCCCGTATCTTCGCCTCTGCCAGCCGTTCCTTCATCTGGTGGGTCTCATGCAATTCCGTGATCATGGTCCTGATTTGCCGCTTCATCTGGTCAAAGGTGGCGGATACCTGGTTCAGCTCAGCATAAGGCGTCTCCTCAATATCCGCTGCCTCCAGGTTATTGTTCATAATTTCCCTGGCCGCGTCCGTCAGCCGCTTGATGGAATTCAGGATACTAGTACTCATCTGATGGTTCAGCACCATGCCAAAGAGGCTGGCCGCCATGAAAAACACGATCAGTATACTGTTTGTAAGTCCCAGGGTCCTGCTGTGGCTGGCAAAGGCAGTGTTCAGATACTCCAGGTACTGGCTCATCAACTGGTTCAGGCACCGCTCAATCTCCAAATCCACCTCGTCCAAATCAGCCATCAGGCTGGGATAATAGTCCCCGTCCGGCCGGATGTAGGACTCCGCCATCTCCCGCCTATACTCAGCCACCTGACCCACAATCCGGTACATCATCTTGCACTTCCGGTCATTCTGCATCTTATCATCCAGTCCCCGCAGCTGGCTGTCAAACAACTCGCACTCGTCGTAATACTGCTTAAGGGTTCCCTCGTCGTGGCTCTTGCTGTACAGCTTAAAATAGGTCTGTCTCCTGTTATTGACCGCCAGCAGCCCGTTTACCTGCTGGTAATCCTGTAACAGACCGTTGTAGCGGCGGGATGATCCCACATTCACAAGGGCATTGGAGGCGATGAAGATAAAGGCCACCAGCAGAAGAATCAGATGGTTTCTTGTCATTTCTTTTCGTATGGATTTCATGAATCGTTTCTCACTTTTCTGTGCGGAATGTTTTCTTGGAGGATTTTTCTTCTGAAGCTATTCTACAACGGCGTGGAAAGAAAAACAAGTCAGACTGAGTCTGACTTGTGGGCTGAACCGTAACGTTAGCTGACCTGTTGGCAGGCAGGGATATCTGGCTTCACACTATTTTATCTTATCAATCTGCATCTCATAGGGCTGATTCCAGTAAAATGCTGCTCCATGAAATTTCAGTGTTACCTCCGTGTCACCTTCCTTATAAAAAATCCGGAAACCGCTGAGATTTCCCTTCTCATCAAATTCATACCGTTGGCGTTCCCATCTGCTCCCGCCTACCTTACTCTGGCAGAGCAGAGCCTTTAATGCAAGCTCCCTGTCCTCATGCACTGCCGCCACATCAATGTATATCGCCGGCCTCTCCGCCGCTATAGCATTTCCCTGTCCTTCCTGGTTTTTTGCTGTCTGGGGCTCCTTCATCCTGGTGATGCCCAGTATACGCACAGACCCGTCTCTCCACGGAATGGTTTCATTTAATTCTTCATAATCCTCCGGAACAGGCAGGGTGACGGGCGCGGATTCCTCACTGTTCAAAAACGTGATTCCCGGAATATGAATCTGAAAGGGCCCATCCTGCTCCTCCTGGGGAACCTCGAACAGGCATCTGAGGCGCCGTCCGTATTGCTTTATATCCGACAGCCGGTAGTTCCCCAGATTGTCCCAATAAGGATTGGCAGACAACGCCTTTATTTCATACTGTCTGCCGTTTCCGGATATGGTTGGCATATCCAGGGGCGGTGTGTCCGTATCCAGGGACGGCGTTTTGTAACTAATAGCTATGGACGGCTTTCCCTCTTCACTGTACACATACCAGGATATCAGGATTCCCTCCTTTACCTTTTCCCCCATACTTATAATGGATATACCGTCATGGGTATCTATGCTTCCATTCTCCTCTTTTGCCAGTTCCTCCAACGTCCCATATTCAGGCACACTTTTTAGGGCAAATTCCACAGGCTTTTCAAAATCAAAAAGCCGGATCGCATAGCCTGACAAAAGCTCTTCGGAGACAGGAGCTGATGGGAGCTCAAATCTTGCCTCTATAATATAACGTATGTTCCCATATTCCTCAAAATAAGCTGAATAGTCAGCATACACCGATTCCACAGGCTTAATTCCGCCTTCCGGAATGCCGGGACCTGTGAGGAACAGGCCTTCGCCTGATTTCCAAAGTTCGTCCTGATATTTCTTCGAAACAATCATGGTCCCGTCACTTAGCGTAAAATACCGGCTGTCTGCGGGAGGTTCCCCGCCTGCCGGGATTTTCTGTACTTCCCCATAGTCATCCAAAACCATACTCACAAGCAGCTCCTGCTTCTGGTGGAGGGCAGATGTGAGGGATATGGTTTTTTCCTTTTGGGGCAGTCTGGATTCAACTACAGCATCCAATTCGTATACCGGATATTCCGATTGAAAGATCCCATATTTTGAGGCAAACTGATAGGGCAGGTCATAAGCCTGCTCCCCGGGGGGCCGGCACCTGCTTCACTCCCGGTTCCTGATTCCCTTCCACGTCCTCCTGCATTTCCGGATTTACCTTTGATTCCGGCACCGATTCCTGTGCCGTGATGGTCACTGGATTGGAAGCATTCTCCTGGGTTTCTGGTCCTGTTGTCTCTCCCCCTGGTCCTCCTCCCATCCGTCAGCCGGACAGCAAAACAGCCAGCAGGCCTGCTGTCATAAAAACAGATATTGTGCTTCTCCTCATGGCGAGTCCTCCTCTCTCCAATAAAATCCACATATATTAATCTATTTTTATCATAACAGGACTGCTGCCTGTATTTATTTCCTATTTCTTACATCTTCCGAATAGAAAGATTAACTTTAGCAACAGCCTTTTCTCCGTTAATTGTCCTGATAGAACACAGGTAAATCTTTTATGCTGGTATTACTGCACCCACGCCCCGCTCTCGTCCACCCGCGATCCATCCGGTGTGGTAGTATTAGTCAGCATGGCTCCATCCGCGCCCAGGTAAAACCACTGGCCGTTTTCTTCCACCTTTTCCCACTGGTTCCTGGCCATGGCTCCGTTGGATCGCAGGAAATACCATTTTCCGTTTACCTGGCGCCATCCCTTGGCCATGTATGTATTGGAATCAATCCAGTAGGAAACTCCGTCTGCCGTAACCCACTCATTGGCGGCCTTGGCTCCGTTATCCTTCACATAGTACCAACCGTTGCTGTCCTGTACCCAGCCCTTGGCTGTGGATGTTCCCGGACCGGCATTTCCCGTGCCGGAAGGACTGCCCGTTGTGCCTGCGTTATTTGAACTGCCTGCGCTGCTGCCGCTTAAAGCACCCGCCTTCACCAGTTCATATCCGTAATCGAACAATGCCTTGGTATCCGTATAATGAGTCGATTTGCTCTTCATGATGACGGCAATCAATCTGACTCCGTCCTTCTCCACGGCTGTCACCAGTGTATTTCCCGCTTTGGACGTATAACCGGTCTTTCCCCCGATAACGCCCGGATAATACCTGGCGTCATTGGGGTTCAGCATCTTGTGTCCGATGGTCACGGTCAGCCCGGAAGGATTCTTTATGGTAGCAGGCAGCGCATAGGTGCGCGTGGACGCCACCGTCTTCACCACATCATTCTGAAACGCCGCCCTTGCAATCAAAGCCATATCATGGGGTGTGGTGTAATGGTTGGAGTCATTGAGGCCGTGAGGATTTGTAAAATGTGTATTGGTACATCCCAAGGCCGCTGCCTTGGCGTTCATCATCTCCGCAAATTTGGCGTTGCTGCCAGCCACATGCTCCGCAAGCGCATTTCCCACTTCGTTGGCTGATTTGAGAAGCAGGGCATAAAGACACTGGCGCACAGTCATCACATCCCCTGCCGTCATATTGATGGATACAGCGCCCGCTTCCAGGTTCGTGGTAGCTGTTGCTGAAAATGTGACCTTGTCATCCAGATTGCAGTTCTCCGCCACCAGCAGGGCTGTCATCAGCTTGGTGATACTGGCCGGATAGAACTGCTTGTCCCCGTTCTTGGAAAACAGGACGGTTCCTGTGGCCGCATCCAGCAGCACGGCTCCCTCTGAAGCTATCTCCGGCTTCTGCACGGAAGCCGCGGCTGTCTGGTCAAAGGTCCCGGCCGCTGTTCCGGCTGTTTCTCCAGGTGATGCAGCACCCCCACTGTTCCCCCCGGCAGCCTGGCCGGCTGACGGATTCTGCGACGGACTTCCGGATAAAGACGGGCTCCCGGACGGAGACGGGCTTCCGGACGAGGACGGGCTCCCGGACGGAGATGTGTTCCCAGACGAGGATGGACTCCCGGACGGGGATGTGTTCCCGGACGGGGACGTGTTTCCGG
>JAJQEA010000229.1:0-3508 GCA_021201905.1 Clostridia bacterium | reverse complement strand
GGATGGCCCGTCAGATGAAATGACCGCCCCGCCGCTTCCGGATTCCGAACCCGGTCCCTGGGACGATACCATTCCCTGGTCCGTGGTCTGGTTCCCGGACTGGAAGGAAGATACCTGACTTTCTTCCAAGGGCGTGATGGCAGACGGATTAGCTGAAGCCGCCGTGCTCATCAACAGGGTGCAGCTGGTGCATATACATAAAAATGATTTCCATTTCTTAAGTCTCATAATATCTCTCCCATATAGCAGGTCATTCTGAACAAAACTAGAGATATTATACCATACTTCATGGTTACAAAAAACATCTATTTCTGACGATAAACTTACGATATATATATTTTTTCTTTAATTGAACAGGCAGATATTCTTCTTTCCATCCCCCCGCATTCCATTATACAGCGGTTCCCCATGCCATCATTATGCCTTCATTCCACTGTTCTGTTATGCCTTATCCTGTCCTCCTGCCGGAATGTGTTTCATAAACGTTCCGGAGCATATCACAGACATGCCTTAGTCTACGGATGTCATATCTCTATAAAATTCTATGTATCCGCATTCCTTACATACATGTGCGATTGTTGGCCCCAGCTGGCTTTTGGAATCGGGAATACGATCCAGCTCATCCACCCATACAAGGTGTGTTCTGATTCGGTTTATTTCCATCTGGCCTGAACATTTTGGACATCGCATCTGCACTTACCTCCTTTGTCGTTTTTTTCATTATACGACTGTTTAGGAGGAAATAAAAGCCCCCTCGGCGGTATGCCTGATGTCCATCTGCGCTCCCTGTATCCTGTTATCTGCTATTTCTCCCGGCTCCGGCACAGATACCGCTCAATCATCTCCAGTTCATCCAGATAGATACAATTTGGAATCCCGTGATTTTTCACCGCCTCCACACACTGGCCAAGTCCCATCCACATGACGCTCTCCACCTCTTCTTTCTGGAGGGTGAGCTGGTCCGCGTCCACCGGTTTCCTGTACACATACACAGCGCTGACTTCACTGTCCCTGAACATCCTTCCGTAAAACCTTTCTTCCATATATCCCTTGTGATACCCCGCAAACTCCAGGTCCTCCTCCCGGGCCTCAATTCCCAGCTCCTCCCTCAGTTCCCGGATGGCGGACGGCAGGAATTCATCCCCGGCCTGCACATGGCCTGCAGAGGAAATGTCATAGCAGCCAGGATAGGAATCCTTTCCCCTGCTCCGCTTCTGCAGCAGAAGATCGTATGTTTTATCCTCATTTTTCCTCACAACCCATATATGGGCGGTCCCGTGGGGAACCCCGTCCATGTGGACCAGGCTCCGCTCCCGTACCACTCCTGTTTTTTTCCCGTCCTCATCCAGAACATCGAACAGCTCCATCTGTTTTCCGTTCAGGACAGCCTCGGTCAGACGGTCTCCCTTATAAGCCAGCTTCAGCGAAAAGAAGGGGGCATCCTCATTTAACAGCTTAAAAAAGATTTTATCCCCTTCCCACAGATTCAGGGACAGCACCTCCTCCTTCTTCACCCACTCCAGCGTCCCCTCGTTGCAGGGAATCATTTCCCCCTCATATTTGTCCGCCGTATACAGACACATGTACTCTGGTTTGCAGCCCTCCGCGGTTAAAGTGACCACCCCCCAGAACCGCCAGGAGGTGAGGGTGAGGCCAGTCTCCTCCCTCACTTCCCTGAGCAGGCAGTCCTCCGGACTCTCGTCCCCTTCAAAATGCCCGCCCACTCCAATCCACTTATCCTTATTCACATCATTCTTCTTGCTGACTCTGTGGAGCATCAGATATGCCCCCTCATTTTCTATATAGCAAAGCGTTGTCAGCCTGCTTTTCTGTTCCATATGCCTGTCCTCCTGTTAGCGTTTGCCCATGCCGGCGATCTGAAATACCCGTCGGAGCAGTTCCGACGGGTATCATTATAAACCTATTCTTCTTACGCTTCAATCACTATTCCCACATCCCTATTCTTCAATCGAATAGTTGGGAGCTTCCTTGGTAATGTGGATATCGTGAGGATGGCTCTCCTTTAAGGACGCGGCGGAAATCTTTACAAACTGGGCTGTCTCCTGGAGGGTGGTGATGTCCTGGGCGCCGCAGTATCCCATACCGGAGCGCAGGCCGCCCAAGAGCTGGAATACGGTGTCCTCCACCATTCCCTTATAAGCCACGCGGCCTTCCACGCCTTCGGGAACCAGCTTCTTTGCATCTGTCTGGAAATAGCGGTCCTTGCTTCCGTTTTCCATGGCAGCAATGGAACCCATGCCGCGGTATACCTTATACTTACGTCCCTGGTACAGCTCAAAGGTGCCCGGGCTCTCATCACATCCGGCAAAGATGCTTCCCATCATACACACGCTGCCGCCTGCCGCAATGGCCTTTGTCACATCGCCGGAGTACTTGATTCCTCCGTCCGCGATAATGAGTACGCCGTATTCCTTGGCAACGCTGTAGCAGTTCATCACTGCCGTAATCTGGGGCACGCCGATGCCTGCCACCACGCGGGTGGTACAGATGGAACCAGGTCCGATACCTACCTTGACGGAATCAGCCCCGGCCTCAATCAGCGCTCTGGTGGCCTCTGCCGTGGCAACATTTCCGGCCACCACCTGAAGGTCCGGATATGCCTCCTTAATCATTTTCACGCAGCGGATTACATTGGCTGAGTGGCCATGGGCAGAGTCCAGAACCACCACGTCCACCTTTGCGTCCACCAATGCCCCCACGCGTTCCAGCACATTGGCAGTGATGCCAACGGCCGCGCCGCACAGAAGGCGTCCCTGTGCATCCTTTGCGGACAACGGATACTTAATCTGCTTCTCTATGTCCTTGATAGTGATAAGTCCTTTTAAATTGAAATCATTGTCCACGATTGGCAGCTTCTCCACCCTGGCCTTTGCCAGAATGGCCTTTGCTTCCTTTAAGGTCACGCCCTCCCTGGCGGTAACCAGGTTCTTTGTGGTCATGCACTCCTTAATGGGACGGTCAAAATCCTCCTCAAACTTTAAATCACGGTTGGTAATGATGCCCACCAGCTTCTTGCCCTCTGTGATGGGAACGCCGGAAATGCGGAATTTTGCCATCAGGTCGTTGGCATCCTTTAGGGTGTGCTCCGGTGAGAGGAAAAACGGGTCTGTGATAACACCGTTCTCAGAACGCTTTACACGGTCCACTTCCTCGGCCTGGGCTTCAATGGACATATTTTTATGGATAATACCGATACCTCCCTGCCTGGCCATGGCAATGGCCATGCGGTGCTCTGTTACCGTATCCATGCCGGCGCTCATCAGCGGGATGTTCAGTTTAATCTTCTTGGTCAAATGTGTGGTCAGGTCTACCTGGTTGGGAATCACTTCTGAAAATGCCGGTACCAGAAGTACATCATCAAAGGTTATGCCTTCGCCGATAATTGTACCCATTATAAATTTCCTCTCTTTCTGCGTGTTTGGTTTGATATGTTTTGTCAGAATATTGATAGTCCGTGAACTGTCCGTTTCTTATTAGTATCTTATAC
>JAJQEA010000382.1 GCA_021201905.1 Clostridia bacterium | reverse complement strand
TTTACGTAGATGTAGGGTTTAGTCCTGCATACCGGATTTACTTTTGGAATTCACGCCATTTTCCCGCCATATTCCCGCCATTTCCCCACCCTTCCCGCCTGTGTAGTTAATAAAGCGACAATACATCCCTGAAAATGCCCGTAAAACATGGCTTTCTCCGCCATGAGACAATCCCCGGCACCATGGAGGCCCAAAAAACGGCAAAAAAATCCCCTTCCGTCTATTGACAAACATGCCCTTATGGATTAAGCTGGTGTCAATTCAATTAATTTCTGATATTCATTTTCTGATATTCATTTATAGTTTGGTATTCACTTTGTCCGCCTTGCAATGTTCTAAGGCGATTTCACCGGAATTTCCCTTATTATCCAGTTCAGTAAGATATGGAACTGTTATTCAGTTTACATAAATATCATTAAAGGGGGTATACATTTGGTATACGAACAATTTTTAACTGCTGTAAAAGAACGCATGAAAGCGGCCCTGGGTGACGGCTATGAGCTGGAGCTGCGAAAGGTCCCAAAAAACAACGGGCTCATTCTGGATGGGCTGTGCATCACCAGAGGGAATACCCATATCGCCCCTGCCATCTACCTGAATCTCTGCTATGACCAGTACCGCGAGGGGCGGCCTTTGGACCATATTGTGGCGGAGCTTCTCACCCTGTACCGCCAGAACGATACACCGCCTCCCCTGGATTATCAGATGCTGTCCGATTATGAGGGCATACGCTCCCATATTGCCTGCAAACTGATACATGCCGCCTCCAACGAAGCCATTCTGAAGGACATCCCGCATATTCTATGGATGGATCTGGCTATTGTATTCTATCTCTGTATTCATGAGGATGACACTGGCCTCATGACAGCCATGATTCACAACAGTCATCTGCATATCTGGAACATTTCCCTGGAGGATTTAAAAACCTCTGCCCTTGCCAATTCTCCCCGGCTGTTTCCCCCTGTCATCTCCAGCATGGCCTGTATCATCGAGGAGCTGAACCGCCAACTGAATCCCCATTTTCAGGAAACAGAACCAAGGCCGGAAACCCCTGCCCCGTTTTACGTTCTCAGCAACCGCTCCGGCGTCAACGGCGCTACCTGCCTCCTGTATGAGGACGTATTAAAAAACTTCGCGGACGGGGTGGAAAAGGATTTGATCATCCTTCCATCCAGCATCCACGAAGTCCTGCTGCTGTCTGACGACGGCGATATTTCCTATGCGGAGATGAGCCGGCTGGTGACTCACATTAACCGGTCCGAGGTCCCGAAGGAAGACCGCCTGTCCAATCAGGTTTATCTCTATTCAAGGAATACAGGGGACATTACCATGGCATCCGCCGGCCCTGCTTCCGTTTGCTGACTTTAAGTTTGCTGATTTTAAACTTACAGACAGGCTGGGCTGTTCCCGGTACGTCCGCTATCAAATGTTATCCAAATATCAGACTGCCCAGCTGGAATACCAGCATGGCCCCTGCCCAGGCCACAGCCAGCTGGAACAGAACCATTCCTATGGTCCATCTCCAGGATCCTGTCTCCCGCTTAATGGTTGCCACTGCCGCGATACAGGGTGAATACAGGAGGCAGAATATCATCAGGGCGTAGGCGTTCACACCACCAAAACCAGCCATGGCAAGCTGCGCGGAAAGGGCTGTCATACCGGCTGCGGAGTTTACATTGCTGATTCCGTAAAGGACGCTGAAGCTGGAGACCACCACTTCCTTTGCGGAAAGACCGGAAATGAGAGCCACCGCCACCTGCCACTGTCCCAGTCCAGCCGGTCTCAGCACTGGCACCAGCACATGACCGATGATCGCGGCAAAGCTGTCGGACACATCCGCCATGAATCCCTGGGGCCCCAGGTTCAGCACGAACCAGAGCACGATGGAGGCAATGAAAATCGTGGTCCCGGCCTTGCTGAGATAGTCCTTCACCTTATCCCACACATAGATGGCCACCGTGCGGCCGTTAGGCGTCTTATACTCAGGCAGCTCTATCAGCAGGGCATTCTGGGCGCTGTCATTCTTACCATGGATATGTACGATAAAAGCCACCAGGATTGCCATGCACAGGCCGATGATATAGAGGGAGTAGGCCACAATCAGGGCCCTGTCCGGAAAAAACATTTCTGCAAATAATACGTAAATCGGAAGTCTGGCGGAGCAGGACATAAAGGGCGTGATTAATATGGTCCTCCTCCTGTCCTTCACGCTCTCCAGAGCCCTGGTAGCCATGATCGCGGGAACCGTACAGCCGAACCCCAAAAGCATGGGCAGAAACGCCTTGCCGGACAAGCCCACCATACCCATGGTCTCATTCATCACATATGCCACTCTTGCCATGTAACCGCTGTCCTCCAGGAAAGCCAGGGCCAGGAACAGGATAAAAATGTTGGGCAGGAATGTAAGTATACCTCCCACGCCCGCAATGATACCGTCCACAATCAGGGAGGTGATCCACTGGGCCGCGTGCACACTGGTGAGAAAGGACAGGACGGCGCCGGAAAACATATCCAGGCCTATCTGAAAATACTCCTTTAAAAAATCCCCTACTGTAAACGTAAGGAAAAATACCAGAGCCATGATGCCTAAGAACACAGGAATCCCCCACACAGGATGGGTCATGAGCCGGTCCACCTTGTCCGTGGTGGCAGCCTTTTCATCCTTGTTAAACAGGCACTCCTTTATGACCTCTTCTATATAGTCATACTTCTCGTTGATGATTTGTTTTTCATAATTGCGCGGAAGAATCCGGCTCACATCGTCCAGGGGATGATCATCAATCACCACCTGGTCAAACTCCAGGAACTTGATGGCATGCCAGCGCATGTTGTCCATCTCGCCGTACTTTTTAAACAGCGCTTCCTCAATCAGCCTGATTTTTTCCTCCACCTCCCGGCCGTAGCGAATGACCACACCCTGAGGCCCCTCCTCATAGTGGTGGACCACTGCGTGCATCAGCACATCCAGTCCCGTCCATCTCCTGGCTGATACGGGGACAACGGGTATCTCCCCCAGCATCTCGGGCAGACGGTGCATATCTATCTCCATGCCCCGCTCTTCCACAATATCCATCATGTTCAGGGCCAGGATTACCGACTTCTTAAGCTCGATGAGCTGCATGGTCAGATACAGGTTCCTCTCCAGGGAAGATGCGTCCACCACATTGATGATGACGTCCACGCCGCCGTCCTCAATGCATTTGCGGGTGACCTTTTCCTCAATGGTATAGGAGGTAAGGCTGTAGATGCCTGGCAGATCGATTACCTTGATGGGACGCCCCTTATAACTGGTCTCGCCTTCCACCCGTTCCACCGTAACACCGGGCCAGTTGGCCACCTTAAGCTTGGCTCCGGTAAAGGCGTTAAACAACGTGGTCTTGCCGCAGTTGGGGTTTCCCACAAAGCCAACGGTGATCGGCGTCCTGTCATCCTCATACTGTTTTGGGGAATCCATCTTCTTCTCCCCGCTGTCTCCCAGAATCACACTTGCGTACGTATCCGTTCCATTTGCCCTTGCATGTCCGCTCATGACGCCTGCTCCTCCCTGACCGTAATGCCTTCAGACAAACGCTTTCCCAAGGCCAGACGTGTCCCGCGCACCTTGATGATAACGCTTCCGCTGCCTTTTTTATTCAATATATTCACAGGCGTCCCCTCATTGACCCCCAGGGCCTCAAGACGTCTGGTGATGCTCTCATCCACCTGTACACCCGATACAACATATCGGCCGCCTATCTCACACTCGTTCAGCTTTTTCTGCATTGCTGCCTGTCTCCTTTTGTAGTTACATTTTAACCATATTTATTGTATGCTGATTGCGAAAAAATGTCAACAAAAAGAGTTTGTTATGACAAACTCAATGTAAAAAAAGCAGGGATGCCGCCCCATTGTGCGGCACCCCCTCAGCAAAATACCATTGTCCCGTCAGCTATCTGGTTTTAAACTGTCCCACCAGTTCCTTAAGGATTTCCGCCTGTCCGGACAGCTCCTCGCTGGCAGCCGCGCTTTCTTCTGCCGTTGCGGAGTTGGTCTGGACCACACTGGATATCTGATCAATCCCCTGGGTTACCTGGGAGATAGCCATGGACTGTTCTGTAGCGGCATCTGTTATCTGATCCACTGCCTTTACCGTATTTTCAGTAGAAACCACTGCCTTCTGCAGGGATGCCGCTGTCTCATCCGCGATTTTCATTCCCTTTTCCACGGAACGGACAGACCCTTCTATCAGGACAGAGGTACTTTTTGACGCTTCCGCGCTTTTGCTTGCCAAATTCCGGACTTCATCCGCCACCACCGCAAATCCTTTGCCTGCCGTACCTGCCCTGGCGGCTTCCACCACCGCATTCAGCGCCAGGATATTGGTCTGGAACGCAATATCCTCAATGGTTTTTATAATCCTTCCAATCTGCGAAGAGCTCTCACCGATTTCCCTCACTGCCTTTACAAGCTCCGTCATCTTATGGTTGCACTGCTCCACTTCACTTCCTGTTTCACTGCTTTGAATGTGGACATTTCCGGCGCTGTCGGCAGTTGCTTTGACCTTTCCTGATATATCGGTAATGGTAGCGGCCAGTTCCTCTATAGCGCTGGCCTGTTCCGTCGCCCCCTGGGACAGGGCCTGGGCTCCGGCTGAAACCTGGTCCGCTCCGGCTGACACCTGCTCCGCCGACTGGTTAATCTGGCGCAGGGTATCACTTAACTGTATACTCAGTTTTCTGGCGGAATCCAACAGCCCTCTGTATCCTCCAACATAGGCTTCCTCGCATTTGGAATCCACAGCCAGGTTTCCTCTGGCCATCTCTGCCAGCATTTCATCCATATCCTGAATCATACGCCCAAATCCCCGGACAAGGGTCCTGGCCGAATCAGCCAGTATCTGTGTCTCATCCCCGGTATGTATCTCCTGAACCGGGGTATCCAGATCCCCCTCTGCCAGCAGTCTGAGTCTGTCGGCGCATTCCTTGACCGGCTGCCCGATTTGCCTTGCAAGCCGGTAAGCCATGAAGGCGGATAGGGCCAGAAAAAGGATCGTGAGTATAATCGTAAGGATGACTCCGTTGATGGTTGACTGGACAAAATCACTGATTGGCGCATTGATGGCGAGACTCCAGCCATCGGTGCCCGGAATGGGAGAAAAGGCCAGGAACTTCCTGCTTCCTCCATACTCATAACGCCCGAAACCGGATTGGCCCAGGGTCATACGCACTTCCAGGTCTGCCAGGTCTTTTAATTTTTTATCTGTCTTTGCATCCTCCTGTGTATTTTCCCGGTTTTTCACATTATCTATATTTTTATGGGCAATTGTGTAACCGGCATTATTGAGGATATAAGCGCTGCCATTGGGACCAATCTGGAGTGAGGCCACTATATCATTTAAAAATGTCTCGTTGGGGACAAAATACACCACTCCTGCAATCCTGCTTCCAGGCACGCCGCCTTCCCAGATGGGGGCGGAAACCATAATACTCAGCTCACCTGTTATCTTGCTGATTAATGGTTCCGACACCGCAGTCTCACCCTTCATTGCGGACTTCACGTACGCCCGGTCAGAGTAGTCATTGCCGTCTAAAAGGCTGATGCCATCCAAACCAATTATGTTGCCTCTTTGAAGACCATGGGCCGCTGCCTGCTGATTAATAACAGCCCTTTTTGCTTCTACCGATGCCGTACGGTCCGAAAGCGCAGGAATGCATCCTGTGATATAAGCAATATTTTTATATGCCTTCAATTCCTTTTCAACACGCTCCGCAGCCGTCTCTGCTGTCTCGGACATGGTCTGCCTCAGCGTATCAATGGTACTGCTGTAATTAAGCCATGCGCTCACGCCTCCGACGGTAACCAGTGAAACCAGTATGGCAACGAACATGTTTGTAACAATTTTCATACGGATACTCTTCATTGATCTCACTCTTTTAATCTGCCATATTTTCATTCCTAATACCTTATAATAACTTTATCGGCATATTTACAAAAACAATAAGGTAAAGAAAAACCCATGCTGGTTTCCTGCCTGGAACCGGCATGGGTATATGTACCTGTTTTTATACCTTAATATTTATCACTGGCCGCAAATGATGTAATCTCTGACCTGCTTTCTACGCGGGGTTCAGCGTATACCTCATTCTCCGGGCCGTCATAGGACTTAAGCCGGAACTGGCCCACCAAATTCTTAAGGAGCTGTGCCTGGCCGGACAATTCCTCACTGGCCGCCGCGCTTTCCTCAGCCGTGGCGGAGTTGGTCTGGATGACACTGGATATCTGATCAATCCCCTGGGTTACCTGGGAAATGGACCTGGCCTGTGCCTCTGACGCGTCTGATATCTCATTAATGGTTCCCGTCACATCCTGTACTCCGGTCACCACCGCATTCAGGGACAGGGCCGTATCATCCGCAATCTTTGTTCCGTTCTGCACCGCCTTAAGGGAGCCCTCAATCAAAGCCGCCGTATTCTTGGATGCCTCCGCGCTTTTGCTGGCCAGATTCCTTACTTCATCCGCCACCACCGCGAATCCCTTTCCTGCCTCGCCTGCCCTGGCAGCCTCCACCGCTGCGTTCAGAGCCAGAATATTGGTCTGGAAGGCAATATCCTCGATGGTCTTGATGATTTTACCGATTTCACTGGAACGGCTGCTGATTTCAGACATGGCAGCCAGCATGTCCTGCATCCTCCGGTTGCTCTCCTCCGCTTCATTCCCCACTTCATTGACTTTGCTGCTGGCATTCTGCGCATTATCCGCATTCTGCTTTACCTGGGAAGATATCTCGTTGATGGACGCAGCCAGTTCCTCAATGGAGGATGCCTGTTCCGTGGCTCCCTGGGACAGGGCCTGGGCTCCGGATGAAACCTGGTCAGAGCCGGATGATACCTGGTCCGCTGACTGGTTAATCTGCGTGAGCGTGCGGTTGAGATTATCCCTCAGCTTTACAATCGAAGTAAGGATGGAGGTGAAATTACCCACATACCTGTCTTCCGCCCGGCTCTGGACATTAAAATTCCCATTTCCCATCTCTGCAAACAGGAAATCTTCATCATGTATGATCACCTTCAGGGAATCCACCATACCGCGGACACTGTCTGACAGCTGCCCTAATTCATCCCTGGATTCATACTGCAGTCTGACATCCAGGTTTCCGGCTTCTATCTCCTCCATGCCCTTTTGTATTTCCTTAATGGGCGGCACAATCGCGCGAATCAGCATAAGGGCCAGAGCGATAGCAATCGCAATCGCTGCCACAGAAAGCAGAATGGCCACAACCAGAAGCAGCTTCTGAACGCGGATGGAACTGTCATAATCCTGTTTTCCCAGGACATCCACTGAATCCGAGAAACTTTTTAGATCTTCAATTGCATCATTCACCTTTGGGTTATATTCATCTGTTAACAGCTCCTGTGCCGATGCATTTGACAAAACCGTGTTTTCCAGCGCCAGGGATGAAATCCTGTTCCTCAATTCCTTAATCTCATTCATCTTGGACTCAAACTTGTTTAAAAGACTTAAATCCCCGTCATAATTATTCTGGAACCATTCCAGCTCTGATTTTACGGTGTCCATATTGGTATCTGTTTCTGTTACATAAGCCTTTGTATTGTTGGCATTCGAATCCACTGTGGCCAATGAAACGTTTTTGATGGCTGTCTGAAGCTGGTTCTGTATATTGGTAGACCGCACGATGGCCTCATGGCTGTTCTCATAAAAGCTCTCATAGCTCTTTCCCACGCTGTTCATTCCCAAAGTGATAGCAACCACTGCAACGCAGAAACATACAATGATAATTGCAAACACAACCGTAAGCTTTTTGGCAATATTTAGATTCCTCATACTCATTCTCTCTTTCCTATACTATGCATATACGTCTAACAGACGCTGGCTCTCCATTGGAGGAGGCGCTGATTCCATCATCTGCTGTAACGCCTGCCCCTGCTGGCAGGCCATGTCCAAGGTCTTTCCTAACATTGCCACATTCATATCCGCCATCAGGCGGGAACTCTTAAGGTCAATGCTGGCCGATGCAATTCCAGTCAGTAAGTCCACTCTTATATCTCCTTTCCATCCATGTTATTTTGTTTTCTTCAGCGCGTCTGCAAGCGCCTTATCCTCGTCCGGCGTATCCAATACATAAATTTTCTTTACCATGTCCCGCCCGTTATCCATCTGCTTCATGGCATTTACATATAGTTCATTTACCTTTCCGGAAGGGACCAGGATAACATCGGAATATATGGCCTGGGGTATCTGACAGTGGGCCTCCTCTGCCTGCCTGTCATCCTCATAACAGGGAATATAGAGCACCAGCCCCGCGTTCTCCCTGACTTCCATAAAATCATAATCCGGCTGTATTCCCGTCTGGCCCTGCTGCGCATAAGGGCCGTCTATAAATACCATGTCCGGCTTCCTCTCCCGGATGTCATACTGCTCAAATCCCATGGGCCTGACTGACTCAGGTATAAGCCCTGATTCATCCTGCGTCACATGCCATTCCTCCGGAGCAGTTGTTTCCTTATAATGCGCGGTCAGTACATAACAGTCCGCCTTTTCCTCCATAAGATGATAGAAACGTTCCATCTGCTTCCAGACCTGGCTCCTGCACACAAGGAAAACAATTTCCAGGCGTGTTTCAAACTCAGTCTCCAGACTGGTGCCTATCTCCCCACGCTTGCCTGCCAGCTGTCTTCCCTTTGAAAACCGCGCCTTCAGGTCCTCCTCCACCATATACTGCCAGAGAAGTTCACAGTATTCCTCTAACAGCCTTACGGTCTGCGTGTTGTCCCCCTCCACCTGTTCGATGGCTGTACCGATTGCCATGGCTGATGCCTGCATATCCTCGAGCAGCTGGGCAATATCCCCGGCTTCCTTTTTCTTTGTCCTGGAATCCAGGATTGCTTCTGCCCTTCCCAGGGTAGCCAGCATATCCCTCATCTGCTGTTTCATATATTCCCGCATGACTTTTCCCGCCTTTCTCAATCATTCCACGTTATATATATCGGCATTTTGCCCCGCAATATAATAACTTTTTAATATAATTTCAAAGCTGTACAGTTTTTCCTTATGCTTTTATCTTTTGTGCCGATAAAATAGTTATGGTTTTATTATGATTAAATTTAAAAAAGGCGGTGTAAGCACAATGGATAATGGTATGGAAAGTATGCTTGATACGTATCTGTATGAAACCAATTCCCTTTTAGACCAGTTAGATGAGATGCTTGTTGCAGACGAAAAAAGTGGGGAATTTTCATCCGATGATGTGAATGAAATTTTCCGTATTATGCATACCATCAAAGGGTCATCTGCCATGATGGAATTCGGTTCCCTCTCCGTCATCGCGCATCATATCGAGGATTTATTCTTCTATATCCGTGACAAAGGGATCGAATCCCTGAACCAGGAACAGAAAAAAGAACTTTTCAATCTTATGTTCCGGTCAGAGGATTTTCTGAGAAGTGAAGTGGAAAAGGCGGAACAAGGCGCCCCCCTGTCAGATAATCTGGATTCTTTTGCCCTGGAAATCAATGATTTTTTAAAGAAAATCAGCAACCCGGAAGGCAATGTGTCCGGCAATTCCCCGTCTGACTCCAAAAACGGGACGGAAAAAAACAGGTAACAGGCACCTTCCCGCTGATTCAGAGTCGGTATGCTATCTCCACATCTTTCTGGAAGAGGGAGTGGGTATGGAAAATCTCCGCGCCTATATGATAGCCAATTCCTTAAAGGAATGTGAAATGGACTTCAATTATTATCCTGCGGATATGGACAGTAACCCGGATACCTGCCAGACGATTATTGAGGACGGCTTTTTCCTGACCTTCAGCAGCCGTGAGACCGCTGTCCAGGCCCAGGATATCATCAAAGCCCAGAACCATATCCGGTCCTATGAATTGCTTGAGATATCCCCTTCTCCTGACGAAGTAAAAAAACAGGAGGCGCCTGTCCCGGGCCAGGAAGGCAAAGCGCCCTTGGCATCAGCATCCCCGCAGACTGCCTCAGGAACTTTTTCCCAGGGCAGCGCCACGCAGACAAATTATGCTCCTGTAAAACAGAATCTGATCAGTGTGAACCTGATGAAGTTAGACAGCCTGATGGATATAGTGGGGGAGATTGTCATAACGGAGTCCATGGTCACCTCGTCTCCCGAGCTGAATCTCCTTCCCAGGGACAGCTTTGACAACTTCATGAAATCCGGCCGGCAACTGCGTAAGCTTACGGACGATCTGCAGGATATTGCCATGTCTCTGCGCATGGTCCCCATATCCGGCGTGTTCCAAAAGATGAACCGGATTGTCCGGGACATGAACCAGAAGCTTGGCAAGGATGTCCGCCTTAAAATCATCGGTGAAGACACAGAAGTGGATAAAGCCATAGTGGACAGCATCCAGGATCCCATCATGCATATTGTCCGCAACAGCACGGACCACGGCATAGAGGAAACAAAAGAGGAACGTATCTCGGCTGGCAAGGACCCGCAGGGAGAAATCATCCTGTCCGCTTCCCACACCAGCAGCGAGGTGGTCATATCCGTGTCGGACGACGGGTATGGCATGGATCCTCACAAACTCCTGGCCAAGGCCAAGGAAAGAGGTCTGCTGACCAAACCGGAAGGTGAGTATACCCGCAAGGAAGCTTTAAGCCTCATCATGCTTCCCGGATTTTCCACCAACCAGGCCGTAACGGAATACTCCGGCCGTGGCGTGGGTATGGATGTTGTTAAAAAGAATGTGGAATCCGTAGGCGGCACTGTTTCCATCTCAAGCGAAGATGGGGCAGGCACCACAATGACCATGAAGATTCCGCTCACCCTTGCCATTGTGGACGGCATGAAGGTGACGGTGGGTAATTCCATTTTCACCATCCCCATCGCAAATATCCGCCAGTCCTTCAAGGTCAAAGCCGAGCAGGTTATCCTTGATGAGTACGGCAACGAGATGGTGGAACGCATGGGCAGCTTTTATCCAATTATCCGGCTGCATAACTTCTACCGTCTGGATACGGAGGTCACTTCCATGGAAGAGGGCATCCTTCTCTGGGTGGAGGCCAGCGACCGTTCCTACTGCCTGTTTGTGGATGACCTGATAGGCGAACAGCAGGTAGTGGTCAAACCGCTGCCGACCTACTTAAACAGCTTTGAACTTAAAAATTACGGCATAACCGGATGCACCATCCTGGGTGACGGAAATATCAGCATTATACTTGATATACTCAGCCTGCATGCTGCTGCCATTGAAAACATATAACACGCGGAGGGATGAATTATGTCAGAACAAATCGAAATCCAGATTGGACAGGAACAGGAAAATGAGGATATGAACCATTCTGTGGAGCGTTGCCTTACCTTTGATTCAGGAGGTCTTGTCCTGTTCCTCAGTACAAAATATGTAATTGAGATCATAAACGCTTATGCCATCACCCCTCTTCCATTGGTCCCCTCCTTCATTAAGGGAATCATAAATCTGCGGGGGCAGATCCTGCCTGTGGTGGATATCCGTCTCTGCATGGGCAAGCCGGAGGTGGAATATACCAATAAGACATGTATCGTTGTCCTCAATGTGGATTCCACTTCCCTGGGTATCGTGGTGGATTCAGTCCATCAGGTCATGGATATCAATTTCCAGAACGTGCGGCCGATTCCTGTAAAACGGCAGCAGAAGCTGCTGGACGGCATGATAAATATAGAAGACGGCAGCGTTCTTATGTCCTTTGACTGCCACGCGCTGGCCAATTACCAGTATTAATAGCCAAGATAGCCCACAGGAGTACAACTATGTTAACTTTAAGTGATGAAGATTTTCACAGGCTTTACACCTATATCAAAAAAAATTACGGTATTGATCTTGAAAAAAAGAGGCAGCTCATTGTGAGCCGCCTCTCAAACATGCTTACAGCAAATGGTTACACCAGCTTTAAACCTTATGTGGATGAAATCATATCCGGACAGAACCGCGATATGGTAACCAGTATGCTCAATAAGCTGACTACAAATTATACATATTTCATGCGGGAAGAGGCCCATTTTAAGTATCTGAAGGATACGGTCCTTCCCAATCTTGCCAAGGCCCATGAGCAGGACCGGGTCCTCTCCATCTGGAGCGCTGGCTGCTCCTCCGGCGAGGAGCCTTACACGATTTCCATGTATCTGAAGGAATTTTTCGGTTCCCAGGCCCCATGCTAGGACACCCGGGTCCTGGCTACGGATATATCGCAGCAGATTCTGGACACGGCCCAAAACCCGGTCTATCAGGAGGAAAGCCTGGCCCGTGTTCCGGAATCCTGGAAGCAGAAGTATTTTGTCAAATCAGGGGATGGCTCCTACTGTATTGCCCCGGCCATTAAGCAGAACGTCATATTCAGGACCTTCAACCTGATGGATCCCATCCGTTTCAGAAGGCCTTTTGACTTAATCTTCTGCCGGAATGTGATGATATACTTTGACCAGCCCACCAAAGTCGGCCTGGTCCGGCGTTTTTATAACTCAACCGTACCGGGCGGCTATCTCTTTATCGGGCATTCAGAAAGCCTTAACAAAACAGAGTGCCCATACCAATACCTGATGCCTGCCATTTACCGCAAGACACGGTAAGGGTTATTTACACTGTACTACCAGAAAGAAGGAAATGATATGGAACGTAAAATCCGGCTGATGATCATTGATGATTCAGCAGTATATAGAAATTGGCTGATTACCCAGCTCTCAAAGGATGAACATCTGGAAATCATAGGATATGCCACAGATGCCTTTGATGCCAGTAAGAAAATACCTGTCCTTAAACCTGACGTCCTGATCTTGGATATCGAAATGCCGGGAATGTCAGGTCTTGATTTTTTAAAAGAGCTGCTGCCCAGGCATCCGCTCCCGGTCATACTGGTATCCTCCCTCAACATAAAGGTGTTCGACGCCCTGGCGGCCGGCGCGGTTGACTTTGTCCGAAAGCCGGACATGAACAGCCATATGAGTAAAGATGCATTCCTGTCCATGCTTATTTCCAAACTGATTGTGGCTTCCCAGTTCAAAATCCGCGTTCCCTCAACCCAGGCAGCCCCGGCCACCTCCAGCCGCCGTATATCAGGCAAGGTAATGTCACAATTCAAACCGGAATCAGACAACGGGACCGTCATCGCCATAGGCGCGTCCACGGGAGGCACTGAGGCAATTCTGGAAGTCTTAAAGCAGTTTCCCCAGAATATGCCCGGCATTGTCATAACCCAGCACATGCCGCCGGGATTCACGGCCATGTACGCGGAACGCCTGAACCGTCTGTGTAATCTTGAGGTCCGGGAAGCAAAAGGCGGGGACCGGCTTCATCCCGGACTGGCCCTTCTGGCACCGGGAGGCCAGCAGATGCGCCTGGTTCGCATGGGGGCCGGCTATGCTGTCCAGTGCGGCGCCGGCGAAAAGGTCAATGGCCACTGCCCTTCCGTGGACGTACTCTTTGACTCGGTTTCCCAGACAGTCAGGAATAAGGCCATCGGCATTCTGCTGACCGGCATGGGGGCTGACGGAGCTGCGGGGCTTCTGCGCATGCGCAAGAATGGGGCCTATACCATCGGTCAGGACAGGGAAACCTGCGTCGTATACGGAATGCCCATGGAGGCGTATAAAATCGGGGCTGTCTGCGTCCAGTCGCCCCTGCAGTCCATTCCACAGCTGGTCGTAAACAAACTGGCCAGGCCCTGAGACGGATCATCTGCAAAGATATGAAAAAAAGAAAACATGTAAAAGCCAAAAAGAAACCTTCTTATGGGGCCTGGATTAGGACCGGTATTCTTATATCAGCCCTGATCATGACGTCCAGCCTTTCTTTCTATGTGGGGCCTGCCGCCCTAAAAAAGGCGGGCAGCCTGTACAGGAGTATATCCGGCCACACCTCCGCCTCTGTATCCGACGGCCTTCTATCCGATACATCCGGTTCCATACAGGAAGCCGGAGCGGGCGGACCGGTTCAGGACGATAAGGGATTGTCCGGGCCTGACGCCCCGTCGATCCCCTACCTGGAACCTTCCCAGGAACTGGGAAGCCTGGATGACCTGTCCCTGGATAAGGAGCCGGAACAAAAGGGCGTCTCCTACACCGTCATGCTCAATACCTCCATGGGGCCCATGCTTTACTACAACCAGGCCGACAACAGATGGGGAGACTATCTGTACGGCGGACAGGACCCCATGAAAAAGTATGGCTGCAGCCCTACTGCCGTTACCATGATAATCAACAGTTTCTCATCCACACCCACCACGCCTGTATCAGCCGCTGAATGGGCTGCCGACAACGGCTGTTACGCTCCCCAGGGCGGTTCCTACCACAACCTGATACAGGATTCCTTATCAGCCCACGGAATCCACGTGGAGAGCGTACAGCAGCGGACCGCCGGCAATGCGGCCGGACTGTTAGACAGCGGGCATATCCTGATTGCCCTTATGGGAAAGGGAGCCCTTACGGATAACGGGCATTTTATCCTGATCACAGAGTGCCTCAACAATGGAAATGTCCGCATAGCGGATCCCAACAGCTATGAGAACAGCACCAAGGAATGGAAGCTGGCCCAGCTTATGTCGGAGCTGAAACAGTGCCATGACAACGGCGCGCCTCTGTGGGCGGTTGGACAGGTGGAGGAAGATAACGGGTGACTCCGTACAGCGAATCACTCCATTCAGCAAATCACTCCATAATAGTTTTTCTATCATATGGCAATCCTGCCGCCGGCGCCTTTCTAAGGCTGCCGGCCTCTTTGTTCCATGGAACGGTCAAAGCAGTGCAGTTCCTCACTGGAACATGTGCCCCTGACCACCTTCACCAGATTCCCGTAATCCGCTTTCATAGCAGCCCGCAGGATGAAAATGCAGTCCTTTAAGCTGTTCATATCATAGATGGTTCCAAGGAACATGGTTACGTCCGCTGCATCGGCGGCCTTAGCGGCATCCCTCTCTTCATCCCATTTAAAGGCGCAAAGCATCATAACCAAGGTTGACATGAGGTAACGGTCTGCTTTCAGCAAGGCAGTACAGCACTTAACGCATTCGTCAAGGTCTCCGTTCTGATAATGGCACATGGCAAGAAG